>JBLHGH010000097.1:0-7726 GCA_047615425.1 Candidatus Latescibacterota bacterium | reverse complement strand
TTCAAAGAAATTTAAAATAAGCACGCTGGATTGTCCCCAGGCATGTGCCAGGACCAACACCGCAAGTCAACAAGCAATTGAAGAGTATACTCGTGAACGAGGATAAAACCAAATCTTTTAGACTGGCTTTTTTCCTTCGTATTTTACTTTAATTAAACATTAAATCGGAAATGCATTACGTCACCATCCTGAACTACATATTCCTTTCCTTCCACGGCAAGCTTTCCAGCCTCTCGGACTTTAGATTCGCTTCCGTAGGTAACAAAATCCTCATATTTAATAACTTCGGCTCTAATAAAACCTTTTTCAAAATCAGTATGAATAACTCCTGCCGCTTGAGGTCCAGTAGCGCCAACTGGAATGGTCCATGCACGCACTTCTTTAACGCCTGCGGTAAAGTAGGTTTGAAGATTTAATAGTTTATACGCTCCACGTATCAATTTCGCAGAACCAGGTTCTTTAAGACCTAAATCTTCCAAAAACATTTGTCGCTCTTCAAAAGTCTCTAGCTCAGTAATATCAGCCTCGGTGCCAACTGCTAGAATAACAACCTCGGCATCCTCATCTGCAACAGCCTCATAAACACGATCTACATAAGCATTCCCACTAGCAGCGGCAGCTTCGTCCACATTGCAAACATACATAACAGGTTTGTCTGTGATGAACTGCATCTGCACTATAAACTCTTCGCGTTCTGCAGCTGTTAAATCGATAGCCCTCACAGATATTCCAGCCTCCAAGCCTGACTTAACTTTTAATAAAGCAACCTCCTCTTTTATAGCTTCTTTGTTTCCCGTTCTTGCAGCACGTTTAACTTTCTCTAGTTTCTTATCTGCAGTGTCGAGGTCTTTCAACTGCAATTCGATATCGATGGTCTCTTTATCGCGAATAGGATCCACACTGCCATCAACATGCACAATATTATCATCATCAAAACAGCGAAGCACATGTAAAATAGCATCGGTTTCTCGAATATTTCCTAAGAATTGATTTCCCAAACCTTCCCCTTTAGATGCTCCTTTTACCAGTCCAGCGATATCAACAATTTCAACAGTTGCTGGTAATACACGTTCTGGATTTACCAGTTCCTCTAAGGTAACTAATCTATCATCCGGCACGCTTACCACACCAATATTGGGTTCGATTGTACAAAATGGAAAGTTTGCACTTTGCGCTTTCGCATTTGACAAACAGTTAAACAATGTAGATTTTCCTACGTTTGGCAATCCAACAATTCCTGCTTTCATTTATAATATAATTTGTGTAATTCCTTAGCGAAGCTTCGGATAATTCAGCTGCAAATATACATATCCATTAGTTATTTAAAATTTTTATTTCCATTCCTTTTTAGAAACCATTTAAAACAATTTCATATGCTTTGAAATAAAACTAAAAGCAAATTTCGTAAATTGCATTGAATCTAAATACCGACAAGTTATGAAACTAACAATACTATGTGCCTTCGCTTCATTCTTCTTCTTCGGAAGTGTTTCAGCACAAGAAAACAAAGGGATTATTAAAAAGACTGTTATCAAAAGAGTGACCGTACGGGACACTGTGATTGAAACAACAGTAACCAGTGATGTTGCTGAAGAAAAATCTGTCTTTCAAGTGGAAGGAAACGACCAAGAGGAGCAACAAACTACTGTAGTAACAAAAACCAACAATACTACTGAAGTTGTGCAAAACGAAGTTACTTCGGATGCGGAGAATAAAACTAAAATAGCAGCCATCATGGCAAAAAAACAAACTGAATTAGATGATTCGATCACAGCAGAAAAAGCAAAATCTGCCCAGGAAAAACTACTGCTGGACCAAAGAAAAATAGAGCTTATAGAGCAAATGGAAGTGAATCGAAAAAAACTCGAAAAGCGCCCGAAGCATATGGCTAAGCTAATAAAAGACAATGGCCTTTAAGATAGGCCGCACAACTTATTTTGCATTAGATATAAGTATCAACACTTGGTTTACACTCATTTTTTTTAGTTATATTTACCATTCAATAATTATTAATTAATGACACTCACAATGAAAAAATTATTTATAGCAGCATGCGTAATGTTCATGTTTGGAGCCGTAGCTCAGGCACAAAGTCCATCATTAACGGATGTCAATAAGGCTGACACTAATAAAGCAGAAGCTAAAGCTGCTTCAGACGCAACTATTACAAAGGCTTCGGCTGTGGTAAACAATCCCTACACAGAACAGAGTAAAGCAATAGTGCAAGCTGAAAAAGCTGCAACGAATGCTGATTCAAAAAAACAAGTAAAGAAAACTAAAGCTAAAGTTAAGATTGATAACTAAACCTTATAGTTTTTAAAAATGAACCGCTTCAATTTAATAGTTGAAGCGGTTTTTTTATTCCTTTATTTTTGAAAGCGCTAGATGATACTCTTTAAATTCTCTCAAATTGTTATGTGTCCCGCCTTCCAATGTTACAAACTCTAGGCGTTCTTTTGGGACTAAATCACCCAATTTCAGTCCTGACTTATAGGCAACGATCTTATCCTCTGTCCCGTGAAAAACAATCACAGGGCAGGAAACGTCTTTAATATATTCATTATTTGGAGGTTTATACCTCAATATTATTTCACCGGAACAATGGGGAATTGTTTCTTCGCCTCATCTGCGATGCTATAGTATGGAGATTCTAGTATTAGTTTCTTCGGATTGTTATTCGCGGCCAAATACGAAAAATGGAATTACTAAATGGCAACAACAAAAACCCACAACGCATATAAACTAAATGTTTATAAATAAATTATGAGTTTTGTTAAGGAATCCTTAATTAATGTACCTTTAACGTACTAAAAGTTTAATATTTTAACACAAACCTAACCCATGAAAAATTTAACGTATTTATTGATTTTATTCTTTGCCACATCCTTTGGTCAGAATGTTGTGACCGGGGTCATACAGGATGATTCAGGTATACCGCTTGCCTTTGTTAACGTTGTCGAAAAAGGCACGAGTAATGGTGTCATTTCGTCCGAAGATGGCGGGTATGCTATAACAGTTGAAGACGACGCAACACTCGTATTTAGTTATATTGGTTTTACCTCAAAAGAAATTGCAGTAGACGGACAATCGCGCATTGACCTAAACATGACTGAAGGACAAGCATTAAGTACTGTGATGCTAGTAGGCTCACGTAGCCCGAGAAGGACAGCCATCAACACCACCGCTCCTATTGATGTTATCGATATGGAAAATTTAACCACGCAACTTGGAAAGGTTGAAATAAATGAAATGTTGCAGTACGCGGCCCCATCATTCAACGCGAACAAGCAATCTGGTTCAGATGGAGCAGATCACATAGACCCTGCATCTCTTAGAGGTCTTGGTCCAGATCAAACCTTGGTTTTAATCAATGGAAAAAGAAGGCATCAATCTTCGTTAATTAATATTTTCGGAACTAGAGGAAGAGGTAATACAGGTACAGACCTTAACGCAATTCCAGCTTCAGCAATAAAAAGGATTGAAGTACTTCGTGATGGTGCTGCTGCCCAATATGGTAGTGATGCTATTGCTGGTGTTATCAATATCGTTTTAAAAGATGACGTTGACGAGCTTACTGGTAGCGTTAGCTATGGTGTGTATAGTACGAATGCAGATGTAGACACTAGCGACTTTGCAGATGGTGATTACGGCCTTTGGAATACAGACGGCTTTAGGTTAGATACTGAAAAAGATGGAAATGCTATCGGTGAGGATAAGAGTTTTGACGGCGGTTCAGTTAAAATTGCCGCAAACTATGGGTTTGGAATAGGGGAATCCGGATTTGCCAACTTTACTACCGAATACCTTAAAAAAGAAAAGACATTGCGTCCAGCATTCGATTTCAGAAAAGGTTTTGGAGAAGCTGCCATCGAAGGTTTTAACTTTTTTGGAAACGCTGTAATCCCAGTGAATGATAACACAGAAATTTATGCATTTGGAGGTCGAAACTACAGAGACACTGATGCTTACGCCTTTACAAGAAATGGTGGGGCTCGTGTGGTTACTTCAATTTACCCAAATGGATTTACACCTAGAATTACTTCCGTAATAACAGACAACTCAGTTTCAGCAGGAGTTAGAACGAAAACAGATTCTGGCTGGAATGTGGATGTAAGTAACACCTATGGAATTAATAAGTTTCATTATTACATTAAAGGAACACTAAACGCTTCACTTCAAGATGGCTCACCAACAGATTTTGACGCCGGTGGACATACCCTATCTCAAAATACTGTGAACGCAGATTTTTCAAAACTTTATGAGGACGTATTAAACGGAATGAATTTAGCTTTCGGTGCAGAGTTTCGTACTGAAAATTTTACCATTTTCGCTGGAGAAGCGGGATCATACGGAACCTTTGATGATAATGGAATATTGATAACCAATCCAGCGGACCAAGCCCAGCCAATAGATCCAGATTCTGGAGATGTTCGACCAGGTGGATCACAAGGCTTTCCTGGTTATGGACCAGCAAACGAAGTAGACAGAAGTAGATCTAACGTGTCCTTATATGCCGATGGCGAATTGGATATTTCGGAAGATTTTTTGTTGAGTGCCGCAGCACGTTACGAAAATTATAGTGACTTTGGAAGCACCATGAATGGTAAAATAGCAGCGAGATATAAAGCTACAGATGCCATCAATGTTAGAGGATCATTAAGTACAGGTTTTAGAGCGCCATCACTCGCGCAAGTTTATTATAATCTTCGATTTACAAACTTTATTGGAGGTGTAGCAAGTGATCAACTTCTCTCTCCTAACAATAGCCCAGTAACCGCTTCTTTTGGAATAGGACCACTTCAAGAAGAAAAATCGCTTAATGCTGGCGTTGGGTTTACCGCTAATTTTTCAAAGTTCTCTGCTACCGTAGATTTCTACTATATTGATATCAAAGACAGAATCGTTTTAACTGGGAATTTTGACGCTCCTAGCTTACCAAATGTAGATTCAGCTCAATTTTTCGCGAATGGTGCAGATACAGAAACTACAGGTGTTGATGTAGTTTTAAGCTATAAAGAAGATTTTAACGGCAATAACATTGGAATCTCGCTTTTAGCAAATTTCAATGAGATGAAAATCAAAGATGTGAAAAATGGCTCCCTAGACGAGCAAACATTTTTTGGAGAACGAGACAAGGCCTTTTTACTAGCATCTGCTCCTAAAAGTAAAATTTCAGGGAATCTGAACTATGGCCGAAAATGGTTTAAAGCAAACTTGGTTATAACTCATTTTAGCGAAGTTGAACTACTCGATTTTCAAACCTTCGAAGATCCATCAGATTATGGTGGTTTTGCAAACCAAATAGCAGCAGCAACAGATACCTATGGCGCAAAAGTTGTTACAGACCTAAATTTAGGATTTGAGGTGTCTGATAATTTGACTTTAAATGTTGGAGCTAATAATTTGATGAATGTTTACCCAGACCAACAGGACGACTGGACAGAAGCAGGAGGATATTGGGATTCTGTACAGATGGGTTTTGGAGGAGCCTACTATTACTCTAGATTAAACTTCAAATTCTAGACAGATATAAAACAACCAATAAAAAAGCCACCTAAATTAATTTCTAGGTGGCTTTTTTTATATAGTGCTTCGGTTTTTATAGCTAACGCTTTACAATTATTTAAAGTGCATAAACGCTTGCTTGCTTAGCAAAGTCTCTTCTGTTTCAACGTTGTTATCATCTGGCACACAGCAGTCCACTGGACACACTGCAGCACATTGAGGCTCGTCATGAAAACCTTTACACTCCGTGCATTTATCAGCTACGATATAGTAGAGCTCGTCACTTACAGGCTCCTGTGTTTCGTTAGCATCAACAGCTTTACCATTTGGTAAGACTAGCTTTCCTTCCAAGTCAGTCCCATCAGCATAACGCCAATCATCGGCACCTTCATAAATAGCCGTATTAGGACACTCTGGTTCACAAGCGCCACAGTTAATACATTCGTCTGTTATAATAATTGCCATCTGGGTTTAGTTTTTCTAACTTTGCACAAATTTAATACCTAAAGGGGGCAACTCCAAACAAAGTATGCAATTACAAGAAAGAATTAACGCATTTGTAACATTAGGACAGTTTATGGGGCAGTTTGCTTCCCAGTCTAACATCGTAAAAGTAGATGGCCTATCCTTTAACGACACCTTTTTTGATGGTATGCTCGCCCAAATACAGCTGGCCAAGCATAAAAACGGTTGGTTTATTGAAGAACACGTCCATTTTACATGCAAAAGCTGGTCTGAAGCTCTTTCCGAAGAAAACGTAACCCGATGGCTTAGCGCGTATACTATACCAGAAAAATCCACCCCCAAGACTGTTGGTCTCATTATGGCTGGTAATATTCCGTTAGTAGGTTTTCATGATTTTCTCACGGTATTACTAAGCGGACATAGCGTAATTGCTAAGCTGTCATCAAATGACAAGGCACTCCTACCCTTTCTTGCTGAATATCTTATAGCAATTGCCCCAGAACTAAAAGAATATATTTCTTTTTCTGAAGAAAAACTTGAAGGCTTCGACGCGGTTATTGCCACAGGAAGTAACAATTCGGCGCGGTATTTTGAGTATTACTTCGGAAAATATCCTCACATCATTCGAAAGAACAGGAATTCGGTTGCAGTGCTTTCGGGAAATGAAACTCCAGCGCAAATGATTGCCCTCAGTGATGATGTTTATAGGTATTTCGGACTAGGGTGCAGAAATGTTTCAAAAATATATATTCCGAAGGATTATAATTTCGATGCCTTCTACAACGGAATGTATACCTGGAAAGAGGTTATTAATAACCACAAATACATTAACAACTATGATTACAACAAGGCTGTTTATTTAATGAGTGATATAAAGCTGTTGGATAACGAATTCTTGCTATTGAAAGAAGATGCTGGTTTCTCCTCGCCTATTTCCGTCGTGTTTTACGAAACCTATGACAATCTAAGTGAGATACAAACTAAACTTTCCGAAGAAAAAGATACGATTCAATGTGTTGTTTCCAATATGGGGATTACTGGTGAGATTCCCTTTGGCGAAACGCAAACGCCGCAACTTTGGGACTATGCAGATGGTGTTGACACTATGGATTTTCTGTTGAAATTAAATTGATAAATTCTTATGAGAATTCATGCGAAATACTTGTATAATTCACATCTTTGTAATCTCAACATTCTCTAGAAAATGAAAAAACATAATTTTAGTGCTGGACCTTGCATTTTACCACAATCGGTTTTACAAAAAGCGTCAGAAGCTGTTCTTAATTTTGATGATTTGGACCTCTCCATTTTAGAGATTTCACATCGAAGTAAAAACGTTGTAAGGGTTATGGACCGTGCACGTGAACTTGCACTAGAGCACCTAGGTCTTCAAAACAAGGGCTATCAAGCACTATTTCTTCATGGTGGCGCAAGTATGGAATTCTTAATGGTAGCTTATAATCTTCTCGAAAAGAAAGCCGCTTATTTAAATACCGGAACATGGGCGGATAAGGCAATTAAAGAAGCACGTCTTTTCGGTGAAATGGCGGAAGTTGCTTCCTCGAAAGAAAGCAATTTTAATCATATCCCCAAAGACTATACTATTCCTAATGATATTGACTACTTACACTGTACAAGTAACAATACCATATTTGGAACGCAATTGCATGAGATTCCTGATGTGAGTGTGCCATTAGTTTGCGATATGAGCAGTGATATTTTCTCACGGCAGCTTGACTTTTCAAAATTCGATTTG
>JBLHGH010000096.1:0-7738 GCA_047615425.1 Candidatus Latescibacterota bacterium | reverse complement strand
TAGTGAAGGGCTTTTTTATATTAATTTGAGTAAAGAATATGATCAGGTAAAGGCCTATGCCCAAGTACTGAATGCTACTCCTGCTAATTATGAAATTCAGTTTATTGAATCACCATCAGTAGGAATAAGTGATGTTGCTTTTCACAGCTTTAAAATTAGCAAAGCGGAGAAAGAAGCTATTTTAGAACGCAGTATTTACAATCAAGTTGAGAATGGGTACTTCACTGTAAAAACAGATAATATCCAAAGTGCACCTCCTATTGAACCATTTTATGGGACAGCTTCGAGCGAATACAATTTAGATGATTTCACACGTTTTCGAACGCTTCGCGAAACCTTAGTTGAGGTGGTTGATAATGCATGGGTAAAAAACACAGGAGGAGGAAACGCAGTATTTCAAGTACGTCCGCAAGATTTTTCATCGAACATTAATGCCTTACCGTTGGTAATGGTTGATGGGGTAATTGTTCAAGACCACAATGATCTGGTAGACGATACTGCTGGTAAGTATCAGAAAATTAGTATCTTAAAGGATCAATACTTCTTAGGATCACAGGTTTTTCAAGGAGTAATAGATATGAAAACCGTTAAAGGGAACTTTCAAGATACTTATTATAAAAGCTATTTAAGAAGCGTGAGCTTGTTTAAAGCACAGCCTCAAAAAGATTACTTTAAGCCAGTATATTCATTAGATAAAGAAGCTGAAACGAAACGAATTCCAGATTTTAGAGATCAGTTGCTTTGGATGCCAAGCCTGAAATTAAATTCAGATATAGAAGTTATCGATTTTTATACTTCGGATAATCTAGGAACCTATGAGATTAATATTCAAGGCTTCACTGCCAATGGAACTCCTGTTTCTGTTACTGAAATTTTCGTTGTGAGAGAGTAGGATAGCAGACTAATTACACTATTTAAAAGCTCCGTTTGGGGCTTTTAAATTTATTGAGCTTTCATAAATAATCACTATCTTGATACTGTCTTTGCTCCCCTGTAAAGAGAAATACTATGCTTACAAAAGTCTATGGGAGCGCCGTTTTCGGGGTAGACGCCACCACAATTACCATTGAAGTTAATGTAGATAAGGGAATAGGCTACCATCTGGTAGGTCTGCCTGATAATGCAATTCGCGAAAGTAATTATCGTATTGCTGCAGCACTTCAGAACAACGACTATAAAATTCCAGGAAAGAAATTAATTCTCAATATGTCGCCAGCAGATATGCGTAAGGAAGGAGCTGCTTATGACTTGCCCTTGGCAGTCGGAATTCTAATTGCGACAGAACAGATAGAAGAAAAAGTTCCGTTAGCAGATTTTATTCTTATGGGAGAATTATCTCTAGATGGATCCCTACAACCCATTCGAGGTGCTTTGCCAATAGCTATTAATGCCAAAGAAGCGGGTTTCAAGGGTTTCATACTTCCGAAGCAAAACGCAAAAGAAGCTGCGATGGTAGCTGGTTTAGAAGTGTATGGCGTAGAAAATATTTTGGAGGTGATTCAGTTTTTTAGTTCGGAAAAAGAGCTGGAACGAACAGAGGTTGATATGGAAGCTGAATTCTACGAGCATTTGGAAAGTCCGGAATTCGACTTTGCCGATGTAAAAGGGCAGGAGTCTATTAAGCGTTGTATGGAAATTGCGGCAGCTGGCGGTCATAATATCATACTTATTGGTCCGCCAGGAAGCGGTAAGACGATGTTGGCTAAGCGATTGCCATCTATTCTACCGCCCTTGAGTTTGACTGAGGCCTTGGAAACAACGAAAATTCATAGCGTGGCCGGACGCACCATGCAGAAAGCGGGCGTAATGACTTCGAGGCCCTTTAGGTCTCCACATCACACCATTTCTGATGTTGCCTTAGTAGGAGGTGGGCAGTACCCGCAACCTGGGGAAATCTCCTTAGCACATAATGGCGTACTGTTTTTGGATGAATTGCCTGAATTTAAAAGAGGGGTGCTCGAAGTAATGCGCCAACCCTTAGAAGATAGGGATGTGACCATTTCCAGGGCGCGCTTCACCGTGACCTATCCTGCCAGTTTTATGTTGGTGGCAAGTATGAATCCGAGTCCGAGCGGTTATTTCAACGATCCAGACTCACCCATGACTTCTTCACCCCAAGAGATGCAGCGTTATTTAGGGAAGGTTTCTGGGCCGTTGCTAGACAGAATCGATATTCACATAGAAGTAACGCCAGTACCCTTTGAAAAGCTTTCAGAGGAACGAAAAGGGGAGGCAAGTATAATTATAAGGGAGCGTGTTACAAAGGCAAGGAAACTTCAAACCCAGCGGTTTGAGCAATTTGATAGTATTCATTACAATGCGCAAATGGGAGTGAGGCAAATTGGGCAGTATTGCAAGTTGGATGCACCCTCATTGGAAATGTTGAAAAATGCTATGGAACGTTTGAATCTTTCGGCAAGAGCCTATGATAGGATTTTGAAAGTAGCCAGAACCATTGCAGATTTAGAACCTTCCGAGGGAATTAACGGCAGTCATATTGCCGAAGCCATTCAGTATCGAAGTTTAGATAGAGATGGCTGGTTGGGATGAAAGTATCTAGCATGTGGATTAGAGCTGCAACGTTATTAAATCCTCTTTATATATTCTTATAGAAATTGGAATATTAAAGAAAAAGCAGCTACAATTGGTGTCTATGACTGGTCAAGTAATAAGTGGTTACTCGAAAACAGCTTCAGTTTTAGATTTGTCTGAATTAAGTGAAGGATTATATATATTGCAAATAGTGCTTTTTAATGGTTCACTAGCGCATAAACGTGTGTTGGTTTTTAAATAGAAAAATCTCTTTTTAAAAACGCTTGACGAATCTACTAGTATTTCTATACACCAAAACTCCCTGCTCTATCTGTTTTTTAGTTTTTAGGGGGAATGGTTATTAACATGGCTTTAAGTATGAATTGTTTTACTTCGTCTTGTTAGTTTTTTCTCAGCGAGGCTTTGTAAAAGCTCAACAGATTCATGAATATTGACTATATTAGCAGTGCTAAAATAGAAAAATTCACTTCATGTTTCGATGTATCCTACTCCTGTCTTTTTCCTTTATTACAATGCTTGTTTCTGCTCAAACACCTATTTATGATTATTTGGTATGGGCAGACGAATTTGATGGAAACGGCGCTATTGATCCATCAAATTGGCACCACCAGACACAAATACCAAATGGTGGTAGTTGGTACAACAACGAAATACAGCATTATACGAATAGGGTTGCTAACTCCTATGTAAGTAACGGGTCTTTGAAGGTTCTTGCTAAGAAAGAAGTTTTCACAGATCAAGGAGTAACCAAAGCATACACTTCCGCACGTTTAAATTCGAAATTTGCGTTTACTTATGGGAAAATAGAAGTTCGTGCCAAATTACCAACGGGTGTTGGAACTTGGCCTGCAATTTGGACCTTGGGTAAAAATATTATTGAACCAGGGGGTTATTGGTCAGGAACAGATGGCACAGTAGGTTGGCCAGTCTGCGGGGAATTAGATATTATGGAACATTGGGGTGCTAATCAGGACTATGTTTCGAGTGCTATTCATTCACCTTCTAGCTATGGAAATACAATGAATACAGGGGGTAGGGTAGTTTCTGGAGCTTCTACTAATTATCATTTATATACCATGGAATGGTTTCCTGAAAAAATAATGTTTAGCATAGATGGTGTTCAGCACTATAACTATGAGCCGGCTGTTCAAAATGCAGAAACTTGGCCCTTTGATGCAGACCAATATGTACTATTAAATGTTGCTGTACTGCCTAATATTGATCCTGCTTATTTGGAGAGTTCGATGGAGATTGATTATGTTCGGGTGTATCAGGAAACGCCCTTAGGCATTAATGATTTAGAAGAGAAAGCGGCCATTACTGTTTATCCAAATCCAGTAAAAAACAAACTAAATATTGGGCTTTCAGCAGACCATATTGGTGGTACACTTCGCATATATTCATTGCTTGGCATACTTATAGAAGATCATTTGATTCTTGACACCGAGCCACAACTTGACTTTAGTTTATATCAAGATGGTATGTACTTTTTAAAGGTGCAATCAAATTCGGGTGTGGTTTCGAAAAATATTATTAAAACTTCGCTTTAGACATAGATTTGCTGTTTTCAGAAACTCTAGTAGTTGCAGCAATATTTTAGCCATAGCCCATTAAACGCCAATGGATACTTTTGGCGTTTTAAGATTTCTAACATGATTAATTGAAACGTTTAAATCAATTATTATATTTCTTAAAGAGTCTATCCTTCCAAGATGGTTTAGACCCATCCTCACTATAGCCATACCCATACCCGTAGTTATAACCATATTTGGACCCTTTGCCACCCACCTGATTAATGACATAGGCCATATTTAGCAGCTTTTTATCTTTTGCTAAAGTATTTGCATATTCTAGTAAACTCTTTTCCGTATAATTTGCTCGGGTAATGTAAACGGTAGCGTCTGCAAATTTAGAAATAAGCAGGGTGTCTGTAACGGAGATCGTGGGTGCGGTATCCACCAAAATATAATCGTACAATGTCCTAGCTTCTTCTAGCAATGCTTCAAACCGTCCATTGGTTAATAATTGGGGTGGGTTAGGAGGGATGACACCAGAAATTAAAGTGTCGTGATTTGGATGCTCTTTAAACCCTTTTATTAAGGCCTTTTTCCAATTAAAATTGGTTTCGTGCAAGTAATTAGTCAGACCTGGTTGGCCTTTATCAATGTCTAGATATACATGCAGTTGTGGGTTTCTTAAATCGGCACCAATTAGTAGCACTTTTTTATTTAAACTCGACAATGCTAAGGATAAATTTAAGCTAACAAATGTTTTACCTTCTCCTTTTACTGAAGAGCTAGTATAGATCACACTTCCCCGGTCCTTTTCTTGAGGAGGTAACATAAAATTGGTATTAGAACTTAATATTCGGAACGATTCTGCCAATATAGAACGGTCATTAGGGTTACTAAATACAGTATTAGCACCATCTTTTATTATAGGAATTTCACCTATCGTTGGAATATCGGTTACTGATTTTTCTATATCCTTTTTGCCGTGTATTTTGTTATCTAAAAGAAACATTACATACAAAATTCCAAAAGGAAATAATAATCCTATTATAATCCCTCCTAAATATATAATCTTGGGTTTGGGTGAAACTGGTAACGATCCAGAGAGGGCATATTCTACCACCTTAATAGAAGGCTCTGTTACCGCTAAACTAATAGATGCTTCTTCTCTTTTCTGAAGTAATAATAAGAAGAGACTTTCTTTAATTTTTTGCTGGCGATTAATGGCACGTAATAATTTTTCCTTTCGAGGCAGGTTGTAAACTTCAGATTTAAATTTTTCATCTCGAGATGATAATTGCCTTTGTGAAAGCTCTAGCTGATTTTTATAGGCTTTTAGCGAGCTATCTATGTTTGCACGTAAATCGCCCAATTGCAACTGTAATTGTCTTACTATTGGATTATTAATTCCACCACTGCGTATTAGCTTTTCATTATCGAGTATGGCTGTATTATAGTTGCCTATTAATGCACTAATTGCATTGTTCTCCAAACCAAAATTGATAGGTAAGAGTTTTGATTTAGTACTAGGGTCATTCATAGCCTCTTCCAGTAATTGCGATAAGGCCAACTGGTTTTCAATACGAAAGACTTCTTCATCCGCTTGTGCCCTTTTTTCAAGGCTTAATTCGGTATCTGCTTCGATATATACCAAGTTGTTATTCTGTTTAAAATCTTTTTTATTCAATTCTATGGAGTCTAATTCTTCCGATAGAAAAATAAAACGATCGTCAATAAATTCTAAGGTACGTTTTGATGTTAGCTGGCGGTCTAGGATGCCATCTTCATTAAAAGCTTTGATAATCTCATTGAGAATCTTTTCGGATCTTGAAGCACTTTCTCCTTCCATACGCAATTCTACAATGTCACTCTTCTTACCTACAGAATTTACCTCAAGGGAGCTCTTTAAATTAAGAACGGCTTGCTTTATAGATCCTATACGCACATTATATTGTTTGCCTATGCACAACGCAAGCGCTTCAGGGCTTTCTATCTTTATTTGAAAGGGTAGGCTATGTTGGCTTATATTGGTGTCATGGTTTTCAAACAGGGTGGTAGAACCTGTTTCAAAATCATAAACTTCAAAGGCACTTGGGGTCACGCTAATGTTGAAACTTCCTGTAGTAAATACACTGTCAACGTATATAATTGGCCTATAGCTAAAGGGCAGGGTATCTAGTTGTGACGTTTGAATGCTCCCTTCTTCATAAAAAACATGACGTAGTTGTAGCGCTTTTTCTACTTTCTCTAAGATCCTGTATGAACTAAGAATTTCAATCTCATTCTCCAGATTGACATTAGGATTGTTAAATAACAAATCCTCCATGGGTAAATTTAAACCCTTGCCTTCATCCAAAATTTTTATTTTGGCCGCAGTTTCATACACCTTAGCGGTATAGCGCAGGTATAAAAAACTGGCTGTGGCAAATAGCACTAGGCTTAGTATAAACCAGGGCCAATAGCGCAAATACGCTGTAAGTGCCTGCCTTAGGTCTATAGTGTCTTCATCTTCTGTAATAAGATATGGGGTATGTTGTTCTTTCATTAATTTGTGATTAATATTAGGCTGCTAATTATCAAAGATGCAATAGCTACTATGCTTGTTGAAGTGCCAATAAAGCCTGCACTTTTCACTTTTGATCCGTTGGGGTTGATCATAATCACGTCATTTGGTTTTATTAAATAATAGGGACTTTCTAACCAACTAGATTTGGTTAAATCAAAATGAGCAACGGTTCGTACACCATCTACCTCTCTAATTAAAACCACATCGTTTCGTTCTCCATTAATGGTTAAATCTCCGGCGAGACCAAGGGCTTGTAGTAGGTTAATATTGTTTTCGGTAAAACTATAGGTGCCGGGCATTTTCACTTCCCCTAGAATCGTTACTTTGGCATTTAAAAGCCGCACATTGACACTGGGATTGGTCAAATGCCCCCCAGATTCTAAACGGCTGCTCAAGTCTTTTTCCAGTTGGGTTATTGATTTATTTGCAACTGAAATCTCTCCAAGTATAGGAAACGAAATGGTTTGCTCTAAAGACACCAAATACCCTTCCAGTTGCATCATTTCAAGGCTATTAGTTTGCGTCATCATGGAGGTTATCCTATTATAAGGGATTGCCGTTTCTGCCACTAAAGCGCCAACCGTTATTTTTAAAATATCATTGGGCTGTAGGGTAGGGTTGGCATAGGTGACTTCTGTATTGTTATATGCATTGATATCTTGCATATAAAACATTTCTTTTTTAGACTTACAAGACTGTAAAAATACAAGCAGTAAAAGTCCTAAAAATTTAACTTTCATACATTCATGAGTTAGGGTTTATTAATATATCTAATTTAAGCAAAAGGCACAGTTTATTTACTGTTTAAAATAATAATTGTCGGGTCTATTCTGAGCATTTTAATTTGCTTTATCCACAGTTTAAAGGGTCTATGGAAATTTGAAGGTCCTTGTGGCGACACCGAAGCCATTATGCGGATACTACACATGCTCGATGGATTTTGAATCAAGTTTAGCATAGTAAGGCGCTCATGCTGTTAGTCTCTCTATTTTTTTAGTTTTCCTTATTTTCTTTCTTAAAATATGAAAAAGCATTAAAAACAAACCGAAGCCCATCATTAAAAAAAGGAGCATTAGTTTGCTATTAAAAAAAGTGGATAGCCATATGT
>JBLHGH010000095.1:0-7830 GCA_047615425.1 Candidatus Latescibacterota bacterium | reverse complement strand
TTCGGTCAAATACAACCACCGTATCATTCAGTGAGTAACCAATTACAGTCAAGATCGCCGCGATAAATGATTGGCCAATCTCCATGTTAAACGGCATGATATTATAGGTTAATGAGAATATACCCAATACCAACAATACATCATGGAATACGGCGGCAACCGCACCCAAACTAAACTGCCATCTTCTAAAACGTAATAGGATATACAAGAACACCACCACAAGCGATCCAAGCACCGCCCAGAAGGACGCTTTCTTGATATCATCGGCAATAGTTGGACTTACTTTATAGTACTCCATTCTACCAGCTACTTTACCTTCGTCATCTGTAATAAACTCTGCATATGTCATTCCAGCAGGCAAATAACTCTTAAGTCCTTCGTGAAGTTTTGTCTGAATTTCAATATCAACAGCTTCTCCACTATCATTCACTTTATATTTCGTAGTAATCTTCAACTGGTTATCACTACCGTAGGTTTTCGCTTCAGCACTACCATAGACAGCAACTAAATCAGCTTCTACGGCTTTAGCATCAACATCTTTATCAAAACGAACTGTATATGTTCTACCTCCAACAAAATCAACTCCTTGGTTTAATCCGTTTGTAAATAATGAAAACAGACTAATCGCAATTAAAACACCTGAAATAACGTAAGCAATCTTACGTTTTCCAAGGAAATCGATATTCACATTTCTCAAGAAGTTCTTTGTCATTGGTGTAGAAAAAGGAAGTGGCTTCCCGTTCTTCGTGTAAGCATCAATGAACAATCTTGTAATAAAGATAGCCGTGAACAAGGAAGTAAGAATACCTATTAATAAGGTAGTCGCGAAACCTTGAATAGGCCCTGTTCCAAATACCAAAAGAATAAGACCTGTAAGACCTGTTGTAATGTTGGCATCTAAGATAGAAGACAAGGCATTGTTGAAACCGTCCTTGATGGCGTCTTTCTGTGCTTTTCCTTTTGCTAATTCTTCTCGTATACGCTCAAAGATAAGTACGTTCGCATCCACCGATATACCAATAGTTAATACAATACCTGCAATACCAGGCAAGGTTAATACTGCTCCAAGTCCTGCTAAGATTCCTAATATGAAAATAATATTCACTACTAAGGCAACATCGGCAAAAGCTCCTGCTTTTCCGTAGTAGAAAATCATCCACAACAATACGATTAATAATGCAATCCCGAAAGAAAGCATTCCACTATCAATAGCTTCCTGACCTAAAGTAGGACCAACAACTTCCGCTTGAATAATATCTGCAGAAGCCGGTAATTTACCAGCACGCAGTACGTTCGCTAAATCTTGACCTTCAGTAATATCAAAAGCACCTGTAATCTGACTCTGACCACCAGCAATTGGACCGCTAGTAACACCAGGCGCAGAGTATACAATATCATCAAGCACAATGGCAATCTGGCTTTTACTAGCATAAGCTTTTCCGGTCATTTCTTCCCAAATCTTAGCTCCAGTACCATTCATTTGCATAGAAACTGCTACAGACCCGGTTTGAGAATATGTCTGCTGTGCATCCACAACAACACCTCCAGCAAGTGGCGGCTTGTTATCGCGTCCCGCTTTAATAGCATACAATCCAGAAATCATCGTAGCTTCTTGAGTTTCCGGGTTAACACTCTCTTCTGGTATTCCCCACATGAACTTCGCATAACGCTGCTCTCCTTGAAGTAAACCACGTACCTGACTTGTACTTAAATATTCATCTATCTGTGCTTTATCCTTTACTCTGAAATAAGCAATTATTGGACTTCCCGGCTGCCCACCACTAAAAATTTTGGATCGAATAGGGAACTGGGTACTAGCATCTTCTTGTGCTTCTTCTACATCTTCACCATCTAAAAGAGCATCAATTGCTGCTTCTTCTTCAGTCTTCGTAGTATCAACCACCTCTTCAGCTAATGCTTCTTCTGAAACTACATCTTTAGAAATTTCCTTGATTTTAGCATCTGCTGCCTGAAGAAATGGCGCCATTTCTTCCGCCTTGTAAACTTCCCAGAATTCTAATTGTGCTGTTTTGGAAACCAATCCAATTACACGTTCTACGTCCTTTGCTCCTGGCAATTCAACCAAAATACGAGCCGATTTTCCAATACGCTGAATGTTTGGTTGTGTTACACCAAACTTATCAATACGTTTCCGTAGTACTTCGAAAGCCGAAGTAATTGCCTCATCGATTTTACGCTCAATAACAGGCTCAACTTCTTTATTAGTCATTCCATCTTGAATCGCATCTTCAAGGTTCTTATTGAAGAAAATACTTGGAGAAGCCAAGGTGTTTTCACCTGGCAAGGCATCAAATGCGATAAAGAAATCTTCTAAATAGGTGTTCTGACTGTTTGTCTGAAGTACCGCTGCATCTTTTAGTGCTTGATTGAAAGCCGCATCCTTGGTGTTGTTTGCTAATCCAGATAAGATATCTTGAACCGAAATCTGTAGCATAACATTTACACCACCTTTTAAATCCAGACCTTTATTAAGTTCTTTCTCTTTTGCAGTGTTATAATCTATACCTAAAAACACGATCTCTGAACCAACTGAATCTAAATACTTAGCTTCTGCCAAATCACGATCACGTGGTTGAGTGTCTGGAAACTTATTGTTAGCATACTCCTTTGCGCTGGTTTCCACATCGCTTGCAATAAACGTAAATGATAATTGGTATAAACTTACCAATCCAAATAGTATTGCAAATACTGTTATGAGTCCTTTATTTTGCATTTTTATATTTTTTTGTAGTCAAATTTTTTAAACGAGCAAATATAGCATTTAACCGTATGATTTGACAATTATTATTGTTGATTTATAAACTGTCCATGGGAACCATGTAAGCTCATGTATTAATGTATGATCTGATGTTTCGGGAAGCGTTATTAACTAACAAAGTGGCACGTAATCAATGCACGACAATTTCATAAAACACTTAAACAAGCCCGTTATAAGCTGGTCCAGCTCTAACTTCAGGAATGTTATACGAAGGCGTATTAATTGCGAGTGCAATCTTATATTGACTTGTAAATGCTATATTATCAACCCTAGTCTTTTCTTCAGCTTTAATATTCGCTGCGGCGAAATAAACTTTCGGATTGATTGGTCTATCAAAATCTGGCAGCAACTGAACCAATATTCCATCGAAGTCTGATTCAACATCAACACTTTTCTGAATTTCGGTAATATTAAGCTTGTACCAAAGTGCTTGTTCTTTAGAAGGAAACTGAGATGGTGATTCATCTTGATTAAAAGAAGTATAATCAAATGCTAGCTTTTGTTCTTCGGAAAACATCTCTATTACGCCGGCAATATCAATGTCGCTATAATACGAAATTACCAACCTTCCATCTGTAGATTCATGAACGTGAATAGTCTTCACTCCAATGTCCTGCAGTTGTTTTTTTACAATCGAAATGGCATTTTGAGCAGCATCAAGCGTTACCTCATCATCCGTAAACTGAACGACAATTTCTTGGTTAGGAACATCAATTTGTTCCTGACTAAAACCTAAGAGGGCAAGGATTAATACTAAAGTACCTAAGTACCATTTTGTTTGCATCCGTCAAATATAAAAAATAAAGACTGCATTTCTGCAGTCTTTACCTAAATATCTAATATACTATTTGGAACCCTACAGTTCTAGCAAACCATTAGTTTTACTAACGCCAGCTGCACTTTCTTGCATGTGTGCCTTTTCGGCATCATTTAATTCAAGCTCCACAATTTTTTCAATTCCATTTCTACCTAAAACAACAGGAACCCCAATACATAGATCAGATAATCCATATTCGCCATTAAGCATAGTAGAACAAGGGAAAATTTTCTTTTGATCACAAGCGATAGCTTGCACAAGACTAGATACCGCCGCACCCGGCGCATACCAGGCAGAAGTCCCTAAAAGACCCGTTAGCGTAGCACCTCCAACTTTGGTGTCTTGCATCACTTGCTCTAAGCGTTCTTCCGAAATAAACGCAGTTACTGGAACACTATTTCTAGTTGCCATTCTTGTAAGTGGCACCATTCCTTTATCACTATGTCCGCCAATTACCATTCCGTCTACATCACTAATTGGAGCATCTAATGCTTCAGCCAAGCGGTACTTAAAACGAGCGCTATCTAAAGCACCACCCATACCGATGATTCTATTTTCAGGAATACTCGTTGTTTTGTGAACCAAATAGGTCATCGTATCCATTGGGTTACTCACAACAATAATGATAGTGTTTGGTGAGTGTTCAATTAAATTAGAAGAAACAGTCTTTACTATTCCTGCATTTATACCAATCAATTCCTCACGTGTCATCCCGGGTTTTCTTGGAATACCACTTGTGATTACACAGATATCACTATTTGCAGTTTTGGAATAATCATTTGTTGAACCAACAATTCTAGTATCAAATCCGTTCAACGAAGCTGTTTGCATAAGGTCCATTGCTTTTCCTTCTGCATATCCTTCTTTGATATCTAATAATACTACTTCGCTTGCGAAATTTTTAATGGCAATATACTCGGCACAACTTGCACCTACAGCACCTGCTCCTACAACTGTTACTTTCATTTTAATATTTTAAAAGGTTATCTTTTTCTGAGACGAAACCCAAGTCAGGTTACGTTTTGCAAAAATACAATTATCTGTTAATTAAACTGATAATGAATTGCTAAAGTTGAAGCGAAGACTTAAATGCGATGTAACAAGCATAAATCTGGATGTTGGATGTGCTAAATTTGCAGTCCGAAATTAAACTTTTGAACGCTTAGTCTAACACCTAATGTCCAACATTTAATGTCTTAAATCTTATAATGTACCCCAACATTCAAATTCATAAATTTTCCGAAGGTCACATTTGATGAAACGTATGCTTTTCCGAAGTAATAATTAGCACCCAAATCACCCTTAACTCCACTCCGTGTCTCTTCCAACACCACCAAGGTTCTGTTAAACAAATCAATAAAGGTGCTTCCATCGCCTAGGATGGTATAGTTAATTGCGCTGGATGTAAACCCAAAAGAACCCTGCACTTCAAAATCGCTCCAGCGTCTGGAGCCAATAGCCTGAAATAATAGCGCATTAGCGTTCACTGTCAAACCATTAATAACTGCTAAAGACGTATCATTCCCGTCTACTGGCGAAAGCTCTAAAGCATCAAAAAGGAGATTCGAATCAAAGGTTGAATAGGATGCTAAAACAGCAAATTCAAAAGCATCTGCACGATTTCCGTTTCTGAAGTATTGTGTCACATTATGCTTCACAGCAACACCAAAAACAGTATAATCTGAAATGTCAATTTTAATTTTTGGAGAATACCGGATTGTCAGATCTGTCTCCTTCCACAAACCTACCGAAGCCTGAAAATACGGGTGGTATACAGCAGACTCTTTTACCCCTTCAAAAGCTTGCATTTCGTAGCTTTCCCCATCAATCATAAAGTCGTAAAACTGCTCTGTATCACCTCCTAGCGCGGTTGGCACTTCTGCGGTAGAAGCATCACGGATATTCAAATTTATAAATTCCGCGTCCCGTACCGTAAATACTTTCTTTTTGGAACCAATAGGAAGTGCATTAAAATGCAATGACACATCTACTTCATATAAATCAAGTGACTTCGCACTGCTATACCAAGCCGCTGTAGATTGATAAATAGAAGCATCTGCAGCGGGGGTAATATACTGCCCCGAAACTATGACAAGATCATTAAGAACATCCTCTAGGTCATCAATAACCTGAGCTTGGCTAACATTATACATTAGGCAATAAAACAATACAAGGGGGTAGATGCGCATAAGCTTGATAAAATTGGTTATTCTACAATTAGTTTCTTGATTAGTTGTGTACGATTCGCTTGTAATTTGAGGTAATATATTCCAGAAGACATATCCAGATTTAGCACCGTATCTCCTGAATTTAATTCTTTTGGTCCATAAACTTGCTGCTCTATACTGTTATAAACAATCAGTATGCTACCTGATCTCATGGTAAGATGATTTAACACTAATTCATTAAAAAAGGCGCTTAATAGCGCCTTTGGTTTTGAATATATAACTAAAAATTGAAATGTACAATTTGGTCCCAATTTTCTATCTTTTAATCAAACTACGCATCAATATTAGCGTACACAGCGTTTTTCTCGATGAATTCACGACGCGGCGGAACCTCATCGCCCATAAGCATTGAGAAAATTCTATCTGCTTCAGTACCATTATCAATGGTTATTTGGCGTAAGGTTCTGAAATTTGGATTCATCGTAGTATCCCACAATTGCTCCGCATTCATTTCCCCAAGACCTTTATAACGTTGAATTCCTGCACTACCTCCAAATTTTTCATTTAACTCATCACGTTCTTTATCATTCCAAGCATATTCTTTTTTCGCACCTTTTTTAACTAAATACAAAGGTGGCGTAGCGATATATACATGACCAGACTCTACCAATTCTCGCATATAGCGAAAAAAGAACGTCAGTATTAAGGTAGAAATGTGACTACCATCAACATCCGCATCACACATGATAACCACTTTGTGATAGCGGAGCTTATCTAAGTTCAATGCTTTGCTATCTTCTTCGGTACCAATAGTTACTCCGAGTGCCGTGAAAATATTTCTAATTTCTTCATTTTCAAAAACCTTGTGCTGCATCGCTTTCTCAACGTTCAGAATCTTCCCACGTAGCGGCAAAATAGCTTGAAAATTTCGGTCACGACCTTGTTTGGCCGTACCACCTGCCGAATCTCCCTCGACGAGAAATACTTCACATTTTTCTGGATCTTGTTCTGAGCAATCAGATAGCTTTCCTGGCAGTCCACCTCCACTCATTACGGTTTTACGTTGCACCATCTCACGAGCTTTACGCGCAGCATGCCTAGCCGTTGCTGCCAAAATCACCTTCTGAACAATGGTTTTAGCATCAATTGGGTTTTCTTCTAAATAGTTCTCCAACATTTCTGAAACTGCCTGACTCACAGCTGAAGTCACTTCGCGGTTTCCTAATTTGGTTTTTGTCTGACCTTCGAACTGAGGCTCTTGAACTTTCACTGAAATAATCGCTGTTAATCCTTCACGAAAATCATCTCCAGCAATATCGAACTTCAACTTATCTAACATTCCTGACGCGTCTGCATATTTCTTTAACGTAGAAGTCAATCCACGACGAAATCCAGCAAGATGCGTTCCACCCTCGTGGGTGTTAATATTGTTTACGTAAGAATGTAAATTTTCGTTAAACGAAGTGTTATACACCATGGCAACCTCAACAGGAATGTCATTTTTAGTGCCTTCCATAGAAATCACATCGGCAATTAGCATTTCACGATTCGAATCTAAGAAACGTATAAACTCTTTTAACCCTTCGTCACTATAGAAAGTTTCGCCTAAAAACGCACCTTGCTCATCCGTATGGCGGCGATCTTCCAAGGTGATGGTTACACCTTTATTCAAATACGAAAGCTCACGCAAACGACTCGCTAGGGTGTCATAATTATATTCTAATGATTGCTGAAATATTTGAGAGTCTGGCTTAAAGGTAACTAAAGTACCACGCTCTTCTGATTTACCAACAGCTTTTACAGGGTACATACTTTTCCCACGCTCATATTCTTGCTCATATACATTTCCGTCTCTGTAAACTGTGGCCTTTAAATTCATAGAAAGGGCATTCACAACAGAAACCCCTACTCCGTGTAAACCACCAGAAACCTTATAAGAATCTTTATCAAATTTTCCACCAGCACCAATCTTGGTCATTACAACCTCTAGTGCAGAAACACCTTCTTTTTTATGAATATCCACAGGTATCCCACGACCGTTATCTTTAACAGTCACAGAATTGTCC
>JBLHGH010000094.1:0-7961 GCA_047615425.1 Candidatus Latescibacterota bacterium | reverse complement strand
AAAGATAAAAACCCTGCCTTTGTGGTGGCAAATAATAATGGGCCTTTGAACATCTTCTTGTATACGAAGTAGCCCTTAATTCAAACATCCCAACGACTTTATTAAGGAGGAGACTTCGCTTAGTAAAATTCGGTTTTGAGCAAAATATTTAGTGCCTAGAGAGTTTCTTAAGTGTTAACAGTGAAGTAAGTTAGGACATAAAAAAAGAGTTGTCTTTTTCAAACAACTCCTCTGTACCCGGAAAGGACAATCTTGCTAAGCGGTTTCATTCAAGATTGCTAATTAATTTAAGGCTGTAACCAGTAAAGTGACTTTGGAGCATACAACAAAAGTTCAAAAACCGTTCAGAAAATTACACTTTTTGAACTTTTGTTACGCCCCATGTCGGGCTCGGTTTAGGACATAAAAAAAGAGTTGTCTTTTTCAAACAACTCCTCTGTACCCGGAATGGGACTCGAACCCACACGCCCTAAGGACACATGGCCCTCAACCATGCCTGTCTACCAATTCCAGCACCCGGGTGGGTGGAACGCATAAAAAATCGCGTTTTTCGAGATAAAAAAAAGCTAAACCATGGGTTTAACTTTTTTTTCTGTGACCTGGCTGGGGCTCGAACCCAGGACCCTCTCCTTAAAAGGGAGATGCTCTACCAACTGAGCTACCAGGTCAATAATCCAAAGATTTGCAACTATATTTTTATAGAAGCTGGGTTTTCACCCTCCTAATCAAAGCCATGATGCTTTGCGTAGGCGGGTGCAAATATACTATCAATATATTTATATATCAAAGCTATTTTAAATAAAATTTCATTGAATTCGAAAGGGGTTTTTAAACACCAGATATACGTATCTTTAGGGCATGCAAATTGTTCTAATTGGTTATATGGGAAGTGGTAAATCTACCGTAGCAAAGCACTTGTCTGCTGCTTTGAGCTATGAAAAAATAGATTTAGACTCTGTCATTGAAGATTCTGAAGGAAAACCAATTACAGATATTTTTTCAGAATCAGGTGAAATATACTTTCGGAAACGAGAAGGAGTACTGCTACGGGAAGTAATTAAGACTAAAAATAACATCGTTTTAGCAACTGGAGGTGGTACGCCCTGCTACGGAAATCTTATGGAGTTTCTGAAAAGTCAAACAGATGTCATTACGGTTTATTTAAATGCTTCGGCTGCCTTACTCACGAAGCGCCTAATGGCTGAAAAAGACGCCCGCCCTATGATCTCCCATTTAAAAAGCGAAGTGCAACTCAATGAGTTTGTGAGAAAGCATTTGTTTGAACGCGCCTTTTATTACAATCAGGCGCAATTACGTTTAAGCACGGATGCGCTTTCAGAAGAAGAAGTGGTAGCGAAAATTGTAGCTTCCTTATACTAAGACCGCAGAAGTGTTGTCTTTTTCAAAGAAAACTTGAATGTTTTCATTAATGGAGGTGGACAAAGAAATTCCTTTATAATCAGCCTTAACAGGATATTTTTTGTGATTTCTATCAACTAGAACAGCCGTTTTGAATTGACTCAAAGGCACGTCTAAAAAATGTTTTACACCATATATTAAAGTGGTCCCCGAATGCAATACATCATCAACGAGTACTAGCGATTTCATTTTATAATCTGAAGAGTCCAGTGATGTTTCTACTGGCTTAGTAGGGTTCTTTTTATCAATATAGACTTTACACAGCTGAACCTTAAGCGGAGAAATTTTCTCTATGATCGTCTTTAGCTTCTTGGCTAAAACATATCCATTCTCCACGATACCAGCAATCACCACTTCTTGCTCGTTTACATTGGCCTCATAAATTTGATAACTAATTCGTTTGAGCTTATGGGCTATCTGATTCTTGTCTAATATGGTAGTTCCTGTACTTGCCATGATTTTTTTTTTTTCAAAGATAAGAAAGGACTGTGATTTAATGAATTTGTTTGGGTACTATGTTGAAGACTCGAAATTAGAAGTGCGAAGCAGCTATTTATTCCTCTTCGGTAGCATCCGTGAATCCGTCAATATCACGCCTATCTTTCTTGGTAGGCCTGCCAGCGCCTTTTTTTCTGTAGTAATCTTTCGAATATTTTAGCAGTTCTTTTTGACTAAGTGCTTCTTTAGGTGTTATGTCCTTCCGGTACATGTCAACTAGCTTAGCGCCTAATCTGCTCTCTGGGGTGTTGAGTATTTCAATGGTATAGTTTACTTGTTCCTTCCGAAGTATAATAACATCACCAGGATATACCTCACGAGAGGGTTTTACAACATCATTATTCACTTTAATAGTACCCTTTTTACACGCTCGGGTTGCTATACTACGTGTTTTATAATATCTAATGCACCATAAATATTTGTCTACCCTCATAAATACTCTAAAAACTACGTTAATGTAGATAGCAAAAGTAGCGGAAATTTGTATCTTGCGCTCACAAAATAAAGAAATGAAAAAGACTTATTTTTTAGGGTTATTAGCGCTTGCCTTGGTAATCGCTTCGTGTAAGACAGATGAGGATGATACGCAGACTATTACTGTGCAGCTATTAGACAGAGTTGACGAAGCAGAAAATGCAGAAGAAGATATTGTTGAATTTCTTGAAACGCATTATTATAATTATGATGAGTTTACAAATCCTCCTGAAGGATTTGATTTTAGAATTGTTATCAAACCTATAATAGATTCTACTTTCGCGGATAGAATACCTCTTATAAATCAAGTTTCTGTAAAGCAAGTTCCAGATCGTATTGAAGATGGTTTAATGTATAATTTATATTTTTTAAATGTAGTTCAAGGAGAAGGAGACGCTGTGCGCCATCCAGATCAGGTTTCAGTTTCATATGCTGGTTATAACATGCTTGATAATCAAGTCTTTGATAGTTCTGTTAGTCCTGTAGACTTTGATTTAACCCAAGTAGTTGATGGTTTTCAAGACGGGCTTGTAGAGTTCAATACTTCTACAGGTTTTGAAATAAACCCAGATGGCACCATTGAATTTCAACAATATGGTATAGGTGCTGTCTTTATTCCTTCAGGTTTGGGATATTTTGAAACTGCGCCAAGGGATATTAATAACAATACTTTAATAGAGTCCTATTCTAATATATATTTTACCTTCCGTGTGTATTTGACCGAAGAGCTTGATCATGATAATGATACAGTTCCTTCATATGTTGAAGACGTTAATGGTAACGGTATCGAAGAAGATGATGATACAGATGATGATGCATCGCCAAACTTTTTTGACGTTGATGATGATGGAGATGGTATTTTTACACGAGATGAGGTTGTAGTTGAAAGTGATGGATCCATTACCTATACGGATACGGATGGAGATGGTACGCCTGATTACTTAGATCCAGATAATTAATAGACTTTATAAAAATTAAAAAGCCTCGCTTCAAAAGAAGGGAGGCTTTTTTTTTGCCCTCCCTTTCGGAAGGCCTATAGTAATAGGTGGAGCAAAAAAAGACTATTTACGAGCAACTACCTTTTTGCAGGCTTTCACTATAGCTGAGGCATCTAGGCCATATTTTTCCATTAGTTGTGCAGGTGTGCCAGATTCTCCAAATGTATCCTGGGTAGCAACAAATTCTTGAGGTGTTGGAGCATTTTCAGAAAGTATTCTAGAGACACTTTCTCCCAAACCTCCGTAGTAATTATGCTCTTCCGCAGTAACAATACAGCCCGTTTTTTTAACGCTATCAATAATAGCATTCTTGTCCAATGGCTTGATCGTATGAATGTTTATAACCTCCGCATGAATACCTTCTGAGCTTAATGTTTCAGCAGCTTCAAGAGCTTCCCAAACTAGATGTCCGGTAGCCACAATAGTAACGTCTGTTCCTTCCTGTAATTGAACTGCCTTTCCAATTTCAAAGGTCTGATCAGCTGCCGTAAAATTGGCTACTTTTGGTCTTCCAAAACGCAAATAAACAGGCCCTTCATGATCAGCAATTGCAAGAGTTGCCGCTTTGGTCTGGTTATAATCACAGGTGTTGATAACCGTCATTCCCGGAAGCATTTTCATAAGCCCTAAGTCTTCAAGAATTTGATGCGTAGCACCATCTTCTCCAAGGGTAACACCAGCATGCGAAGCACAAATTTTCACGTTCTTGCCGCTATACGCAATGCTTTGTCTGATTTGATCATATACGCGTCCAGTAGAAAAGTTTGCAAATGTTCCTGTAAATGGAATCTTCCCGCCAATGGTCATACCAGCGGCCATACTCATCATATTTGCTTCTGCAATTCCAACTTGGAAGAATCGTTCCGGATGATTTGCTTTAAATTCGTCCATTTTTAAAGAACCAGTCAAATCTGCACAAAGTGCCACAACGTTTTCGTTTTTCTTTCCTAATTCGGTAAGCCCGGCGCCAAAACCAGAGCGTGTATCTTTTTTACCTGTATCTATATATTTTTTCATCGTTGTTTTTTCGGAATTAATAATCACCCAAGGTTTCAGGGTTCTGGGCCAATCCAGTGGCTAATTGTTCATCATTTGGAGCTTTTCCGTGCCAATCATGCGTATGCATCATAAAATCAACACCATTGCCCATTACAGTTTTTAGTAATACACAAATAGGCTTGCCGTTGCCAGTTTTTGATTTTGCTTTTTGCATTCCTTCAAGGATTGCTGGGATAGAATTTCCTTCTGAAATAGAAACTACTTCCCATCCAAAAGCTTCAAATTTTGCTCGTATATTACCCATTGGAAGCACATTGTCTGTGGAACCATCAATTTGCTGGCCATTGAGATCAATAGTCACTATAAGGTTGTCAACCTTGTTTCCTGAGGCATACATGATAGCCTCCCAATTTTGACCTTCTTGTAATTCGCCATCGCCACAAAGTGTATAAATGAGATGAGAATCATTGTTTAATTTTTTAGTTTCTGCGGCACCAATAGATGCAGAAATTCCTTGTCCCAGTGATCCTGATGCTATGCGAATTCCAGGAAGGCCTTCGTGCGTTGTTGGATGCCCTTGTAGTCTTGAGTTAAGTAATCTAAACGTATTCAATTCATCTACTGGAAAGTAGCCTGAACGCGCTAAAACACTGTAAAATACGGGAGAGATGTGACCGTTAGATAGGAAGAAAAGATCTTCATTTTTTCCGTCTATGTCAAACCCTTCCTTGCGCTCCATAAGTTTTTGGTAAAGCGCTACAAAGAATTCAGCACAACCCAAAGAGCCTCCGGGATGCCCAGAATTCACTTTGTGTACTTGGCGTAAAATATCACGACGTACTTGAACTACTAAGTCTTCTAATTGCTGTATATCTGGCATAATGTTCTATGAAATTTATGCACCAAAAGTAGTTTATTCGATACCGGAGGCAAAGCTCATAATAGGTCAGTTATTAACCATTTTAGGGTTTTAGTTAACATTGGGAAGGATATGAGATGTGAGAGTGTGTATATGTGATATTTTTGATTGCTAAAAAGGACGGTTCTTGCTTTTTTAACGTAAAGTTTGATGCCAAACTTTAATTAACGGACTGTAAATTCTCGTGAGGTCATATCTTTTTCTTTTGTCTATTCTCTCATATCTCACGTCTTAAATCTTGCTATCTTTGCGCTTTCAGAAATAAGCATATGCAATTTAAACTTGAAGGTACAGATCCTCAATCCCAAGCGCGGGCTGGAACAATTACATTGGACCATGGTCCCGTTCAAACACCAATATTTATGCCTGTTGGCACAGTTGGAACGGTGAAGGGGGTGCATCAAAGAGAGCTTTCGGAAGAAATTAATCCAGATATCATTCTAGGGAATACCTACCATTTGTACTTACGTCCAAATACAGATATTCTTGAGAAGGCTGGAGGACTCCATAAGTTTATGAATTGGGACAGAAACATCCTTACCGATAGCGGTGGCTATCAGGTATATTCACTTTCAGCAAATAGAAAGATAAAAGAAGAAGGCGTTAAATTTAAGTCGCATATCGACGGAAGTTATCACTTTTTCACTCCTGAAAATGTAATGGAAGTACAGCGCCAAATAGGGGCAGATATTATCATGGCGTTTGACGAATGTACACCATATCCATGTGATTATAATTATGCAAAACGTTCTATGCATATGACGCATCGCTGGTTGGACAGATGTATGAATCATTTGGAAAAAACACCATTGAAGTACGATTACAACCAAACCTTCTTCCCCATTGTTCAAGGAAGTACCTATAAGGATTTAAGGCAGCAATCTGCAGAATATATTGCAAATGTTGGCGCTGAGGGGAACGCTATTGGCGGACTTTCAGTTGGAGAGCCTGCAGAAGAAATGTATGCCATGACTGAAGTTGTGACTGCAATCCTTCCGAAGGATAAGCCGCGTTACCTAATGGGTGTTGGAACACCTATTAATTTATTGGAAAATATTGCTTTGGGAATTGATATGTTCGATTGTGTTCTACCAACCCGTAATGGAAGAAATGGCATGCTGTTTACTGCGCACGGCACAATCAATATTAAAAACAAAAAGTGGGAGGCAGATTTTTCGGCCATTGATGAAATGAATATTACTTGGGTAGATACTGCCTATAGCAAGGCTTACGTTAGACACCTTTTTACGGTGAATGAATTGCTAGGAAAACAAATTGCTTCGATTCACAACTTGGGCTTCTATTTATGGTTGGTTCGTGAAGCGAGAAAACATATCTTAGCGGGTGATTTTACAACATGGAAAAACACCATGGTAAAACAAATGGATAAACGCCTATAGCCTGATGCTGAGCATTCTAGATAGATATATTTTAAAGAAGTACCTAGGGACTTTTATCCTCATGCTACTGCTTTTTATTCCTATTGGCATTACAATAAATCTAGCTGAAAAAATTGACAAGATTCTAGCCAACGAAGTTCCTTTCATTGAGGTGGCACTGTACTATTGGGACTTTACTATCTATTTTGCAAATCTACTTTTTCCACTCTTTTTGTTTCTTTCGGTTATTTGGTTTACTTCTAAACTTGCCAACAACACTGAGGTGATTGCATTTTTAAGTAGTGGTGTATCCTATTATCGTTTTTTAAGACCTTATATGATAGGTGCTACCATTGTTTGTGTTGGGGGACTTGTTTTAGCAATGTATTTGGCACCCAGAGCGAGTAAAGGATTTAATGAGTTTTCATACACCTATTTAAAGAAGAACAAAAAAGATAAGAAGCAAAAGAATGTATATCGGCAGATTAATGACAATGATTATATCTACGCCAGCTACTTTAATGTTAAAGATAAATCTGGAAACAACTTTACTTTAGAACATTTTGAAGGGAACAAAATGATCTATAAAATTATGGCTAATCGGATTAAATATAATGAAGCCGATTCCAGTTATAAACTTACAAATTATACCAAAAGATATATTGGAGAGCATGATGACCGAATTGAAAAGAAATCAAGACTAGACACGGTGTTTTCTTTTGAACTGGAGGACCTAACGCCAGTAGAATATATCGCCCAAATACTTAATTTTACGGAACTTAACGATTTTATTAGACGCGAGAAAGCGAGAGGTTCTAGTTATATTAACAGATACGAAGTAGTTCGTTACAAGCGCTGGAGTTTACCTGTTTCCGTTTTTATTTTGACCATTATTGCTGTTGCAGTTTCTTCGGTTAAACGAAGAGGAGGGATGGGCGTGAATCTTGCTATTGGAATGTCCATTGGAATGATTTTTATCTTTTTCGATAAAATATTCGGAACAATGGCAGAACAAAGTGACTTCTCTCCTTTTGTAGCCACCTGGTTCCCAAATTTTGTATTCGGACTTCTAGCTATCTATCTTTTACGCAATGCGAAACGATAAACTACGTAATTACCTGCACCTACACTTTATTGTCTTTATTTGGGGGTTTACCGCGGTATTAGGCGCACTTATTTCTATAGATGCCATTCCACTAGTTTGGTATAGAATGCTGATAGCCTCAGTGTTAATCTTGTTATGGTTGAAACTCACTAAAGAAAATTTAAAATTTA
>JBLHGH010000093.1:0-8016 GCA_047615425.1 Candidatus Latescibacterota bacterium | reverse complement strand
CGTTTTTATTTCATCTTCAGATGCCCCTAATCTTTTCAGTTCTGCAATATGATAAGGGATACAGTATTGACATTTAGTAGCTGCGGAAGTTCCCAGGGCAACTAAATGAGCTTCTTTTTCAGCTATTGCACCTTCTTTGTATAAGCCCATTTGGGCTTTAAAATAAGCATCAGAACTTTTAAGTATTGATGTAGGGTAAACATTGTTAAAAGGGCTCTGAGCTAAAAGCTCTTTCTTCTCTTCACTTGTGAGTGTTGAATCTTGAGAAAAACCAGTTGAATGCAATCCAACTAATAGCAAAATAAATAGTAATTTTTTCATTTTTTCGGTTGTTTATTTTTTAATAAATTCAAATGTAATAAATATTTTACTAATTGCAAAACACAACTAATCTGCACAACGTAACTATACCATAGGCATATCTTCTTCTTTCAATTCAGCTATTTCTACTCCTCTTAAGTAGGTGTAAACCGTCAGCAAAAAGTGAACTTTTAAAGGGTTAAATCTAAGAGATAGATTTAATATATTTAATAACCTTTAAAAGCAAAACAGATGACTAAAAAGAAGAGTGCTAGTTCACTAATTAGTGAACTAAAGCGAAAAACAAGAAGAACTTACAATTCCGAGGAAAAAATCAGAATCATTATAGACGGAATCCGAGGAGAGACCACCACCGCAGAGTTGTGTCGCAGGGAAGGCATATCTCAAGGTATATATTACAAATGGAGCAAAGATTTTATGGATGCAGGTAAACGTAGATTAACGGGTGATACCATGCGTGAAGCAAATACTTCAGAGGTAAAGGATTTGAAGGATGTCAGCAGCTCTTTGAAAGAACTGGTAGCAGAACTTTCTCTAGAAAACAGAATACTGAAAAAAAACTTAAGTGGCGAAGATTAAAGCGAAAGAAGTATATGCATTACAGTCAAAGAGAAAAGTACGAGATTATTCGCTTGGTTGAACAATCCGATTTAGGAGTCATCAGAACTTTAAAGCAACTAAAAGTTAACAAGACCACTTTTTATAAATGGTACAATGTTTATTTGGAAAAGGGATATGATGGTCTTAAAAGAAAGCAGTCACCCAGAGAACATAGTTGGAACAGGATAAATGAAGCAGACAGAGATAAAGTCGTTGAAATAGCTTTAGAAAAGCCTGAACTATCCTCCAGAGAGCTTGCTTGGCACATTACAGATACTTATAGTTATTATGTTAGCGAATCAAGTGTATATCGTATTTTAAAAGCCAACGGTCTGATTACAACACCTTCTTTTAGAGTGATGAGTGCTTCTGATAGTTTTCATGACAAAACCACATCTGTTAATCAAATGTGGCAGACAGATTTCACCTATTTTAAAATCTATGGATGGGGTTGGTACTATTTATCAACGATATTAGATGATTACAGCCGTTTTATTGTAAGTTGGGAACTATGTTCGTCAATGAAGGCAGCAGACGTGAAAAGCACATTAGACAAGGCTTTACATACGGTAGATTTGCCAAACAACAGGCCTCCTAAATTGTTGTCAGATAATGGGTCTTGTTATATCTCTCATGAACTGGCAGAATATCTGCAAGATAGAAATATACATCATGTGAGAGGAAGACCAATGCATCCACAGACACAAGGAAAAATTGAACGCTATCATCGTTCAATGAAGAATGTTGTTAAATTAGATAATTACTTTAGCCCTGGTCAACTCGAAGCAAAAATGGAAGAGTTTGTCAAGTACTATAATTATCAGAGATGTCATGAATCATTACAAAATTTAACACCAGCAGAAGTGTATTTTGGAACAGGACAAAAGAAATTGAAACAAAGAAAATTGATTAAAAACAGAACATTGAATGCTAGAAAAAAACAGTTCTGTGAAAATTAATTAGCTTTGTAAAAACACTCTCTTAATTTTTAACCCAAAAAGTTCAAATTAGGCTGAATACGTACAATTTAGTCTGATATTTAGTTTGTTTGAAGTTGCGACGCGTCGATAATATTCAAGCGCTTCATTTCTATTAGGCTTGGCATTTGTACTAATAAATGGAATTTTATCGATCTCTAATTTTTCTGAAGTAGAAAAAAAGGACATATTCAACGGGTAATTGAAAAGTGAATTAGTTAAGGCTCCCTTTTCAAGCACTATATAGTCTAGATTTTTCTTTTTGCATGCAATGGCACAAGCAATGCCAATTGGACCTGCACCAATGATGAGTACTTGGGTTTTCGTCATAGATACAAATATAATAAAAGCCCAGCGCACCTAGATGCACCGGGCTCAATTTCGATATGATTTTAAATTTTTGTGATGCTACGCGTTGACAAGCGCTCTCAAGTTGGCGATTGTCTCTGTTGGATCTGTTGCTCTAAAAACATAACTCCCGGCTACCAATACATCTGCTCCAGCATCAACTAAGGCTTTGGCATTTTTATTAGTCACGCCGCCATCGATTTCTATTTTGGTAGTAGCGCCTTTACTATTTATTAGTGCTTTGAGTTGTTTTACTTTGTTGTAGGTGTTTTCGATGAAACTCTGTCCACCAAATCCAGGATTAACGCTCATTAAGCAAACCAAATCTATGTCTTGAATGGTGTCTTCTAATAAATTCACATTGGTATGTGGGTTAAGCGCTACACCTGCTTGCATTCCTGCTGCTTTTATGGCCTGTAAGGTTCTATGAAGGTGCTGACAGGCTTCTAAATGAACTGTAAGCACATTGGCGCCTAAATCTGCAAAGGTTTGGATATATCTATCTGGGTCAACAATCATCAGGTGTACGTCAACCGTTTTAGTTGCATGTGCAGATATCGCCTTTAGGACTGGCATTCCGAAGGAAATATTAGGCACAAATACGCCATCCATAATATCGATATGGAACCAATCTGCCTCACTGGCATTTACCATTTCAATATCACGTTGGAGGTTAGCAAAATCTGCTGCTAATATGGATGGGGCAATTAGTTTTTTGCTCATAATTATAGAAGAAAAGGATTTAGTAAGCGGTTAATTTTGCCCGCTGTTGAATTGATTTGATGCTGTTTTAAATACGTTTTTATACGATCTAACTCTTCAGAGGTCGTTACAATATTAAATTTAGAATAGTACGTAGAAAAGACTGACATGGTGGAGGGTCTATTGATTATTTCGTAGATATCTGTATGTCTTGGGTCTTTTGATATTACATCTTCATAGAGCTTTATCAGGATTTCTTTGTCACCTTCCAGAACCTGTAAAAAGGTGTTCATTCCATATAGCAGTATCCCTTGAATGCCACTATCGTGGTTGTTTTTTTTAGTGGTTTCAAAAATTTGTTCCAAGGTCTCCATTTGTATATCCGGAGCTGCTTTACTTGTGTAACAAATTGTATAATTCATGATATTCTTTAAGTCATTCAAAAGTACGAAAAGTTTAGAAGATACTTTGAGGATAATGCCATTGGATAAAATGAAAAAACCTCCGGTAATCAGCCGGAGGTCATTCATCAATCAAAAAACGAACAGTATATTAATACTGTTGTTTGCAGTAGCTCGGTTTTTAACCCAAGTATGTCATTAAAATTTTACTTCTAGACGTGTGTTTTAATCTTCGGATTGCTTTTTCCTTAATTTGACGAACACGTTCACGTGTTAAATCAAAGGTTTCACCAATTTCTTCCAAAGTCATTGGGTGTTGGTCTCCCAGTCCAAAGTATAAACGAATCACATCTGCTTCACGAGGTGTTAATGTCTCTAAAGCGCGTTCGATTTCGGTACGTAAAGATTCATGCAATAATGCACGGTCTGGATTTGGAGATTCTCCACTTCGCAATACGTCATATAAATTTGAATCTTCACCTTCAACTAAGGGAGCATCCATGGATACGTGACGTCCACTATTTTTCATAGATTCTTTCACGTCATTAATAGTCATGTCTAATTCCTTGGCGATTTCTTCAGCAGATGGCGGACGCTCATTTGCTTGCTCCAAGAAAGCATACATTTTATTAATCTTGTTAATGCTTCCAATTTTGTTCAACGGCAAACGTACAATACGAGACTGCTCTGCCAATGCTTGTAAGATAGATTGACGAATCCACCATACTGCATATGAAATAAACTTAAATCCACGAGTTTCATCGAAACGCTGTGCGGCTTTAATTAATCCTAAGTTTCCTTCGTTAATTAAATCTGGAAGTGTCAATCCTTGATTTTGGTATTGTTTAGCAACCGAAACAACAAAACGCAAATTTGCCTTCGTTAATTTCTCCAAAGCACCTTGGTCACCCGCTTTAATACGTTGTGCCAATTCTACTTCTTCATCTGCAGTAATCAAGTCTACCTTTCCAATCTCTTGAAGATATTTGTCAAGTGATGCGGTTTCTCTGTTGGTAACCTGCTTTGTAATTTTAAGCTGTCTCATGTGCGATTGGAGTATTTAATTAGGTTGTGCATTAGGTTATACGCTTAAGCACAAGAAAAAGTTACAATTATTCAGCTATTTTTTGAATTAATGTGTAGATAGCTGATGACGAATCGTCTAAATTGACTAAAAATGATATTGAATTCCAGTAATAAAACTAAATGTGGCTGTTTGACCGTCGAAAGTTCCTTGATTTAAGGTTCTAATGCGGTATTTAAATAAACGCTAAAGTAGCTTTTAAACTGAATGAAAAATTGCTGTAAAAAAAAGCCTCCAACTGGAGGCTTTTTTAATATATGGACTAGTTTTTAATTAATCTCTTTTTCTATCGTCTCTTCTAGGTGGACGACGATCGCTACTACTGCGTTCTCTTGGTGCAGGTGCTACATAGCCTTCTGGCTTTTCCATTAAGGCCTTACGAGACACTTTCTCTTTTCTAGTACGCTTGTCAAGACCAAAGTACTTCACATCAAACACATCGCCCATGTTTACAACATCGCTTACGTTTTCTGTACGTTCCCAAGCTAGCTCAGATACGTGTAATAATACTTCGTTTCCTGGAGCTTCCAGATACTCAACAACAGCACCAAAATCTAACATCTTGATTACTTTTACTTCGTATGCAGAACCTACAACTGGCTTGAAGGTGATAGAGTCAATTTTGGCTAATACCATATCGATTCCTTCTTGTCCTGTTCCTAAAATTTCAACAATACCTTCTTCGGTTACTGGGTCTTCGTTAATAACGATTGTACATCCAGTTACTTTTTGAAGCTCTTGTATCACTTTTCCTCCTGGTCCAATTAATGCGCCAATGAATTCGTTAGGAATACGAACACCTACCATTTTAGGAGCGTATTCTTTCACGTCTTCTCTAGGAGCAGCAATTGCCTCAATTAATTTATCTAAGATGTGTAAACGACCATCTCTTGCTTGGTTTAACGCAGCAACAAGAATATCGTACCCTAATCCTTTTACTTTAATGTCCATCTGGCAAGCAGTAATACCGTCTGCTGTTCCTGTAACTTTAAAGTCCATATCTCCTAAGTAATCTTCATCACCAAGGATATCAGAAAGTACTGCGAACTTTCCAGTAGTTGCATCAGAAATTAATCCCATTGCGATACCAGAAACTGGTTTTTTCATTTGGATACCTGCATCCATCATTGCCATTGTTCCTGCACATACTGTTGCCATAGAAGAAGAACCATTAGATTCTAAAACTTCAGAAACTACACGTACTGTGTAAGGACAATCATCAGGGATCATTCCCTTAAGGCCACGTTGCGCCAAGTTACCGTGCCCAACTTCTCTTCGAGAAGTTCCACGAATAGGCCTTGCTTCACCGGTACAGAAAGGAGGGAAGTTGTAATGAAGGTAGAAGTTTTCTTCTCCTTCAAATGATGGCATATCTATTTTGTTTGCATCTCTAGAGGTACCTAGCGTCACTGTAGCAAGTGCTTGAGTTTCTCCACGTGTAAATACGGCAGAACCGTGTACAGATGGTAAATAATCAACTTCACACCAGATGTCACGTATTTCGTCAGTCTTACGACCATCTAAACGTAACCCTTCGTTAACCGTAAGGTTACGAACTGCAGCTTTTTCAGCTTTGCGGTAATAGTCTGATACTAAACCACCATGTTCTGCTAATTCCTCTTCAGAGAAAGATGCTTTTACTTCTTCTTTAATACTAGCAAATGCAGCGGTACGTTCTTGCTTCGTAGAACCAGCTTTAGCAACTGCATATACTTTATCATAAGCCATGTCATGAACTTGCTTCACTAATGCTTCGTTGTCAGGAGCTTCCTCGTATTCACGTACTTCTTTTCTTCCGAAAGCGTCCGCTAAACGATGTTGTGCTTCGATCTGAAGTTTAATAGCTTCATGAGCAAACTTAATAGCTTCGATCATTTCTTCTTCAGAAATTTCGTCCATTTCACCTTCTACCATCATCACAGAATCTGCAGAAGCTCCAATCATCATATCGATGTCAGATTCTGCTAATTGTGCTCTAGTTGGATTGATTACAAATTCACCGTCTATACGTCCTACTCTTGCTTCAGAGATGGCGCATTCGAAAGGAAAATCTGATAATTGAATTGCTGCAGAAGCTGCAAGACCCGCCATTGCATCTGGCATCACGTTTTCATCGTGAGACATTAATTGAATCATTACTTGCGTTTCAGCGCTGTAATTTTTCGGGAATAATGGGCGTAATACACGATCCACTAAACGCATTGTCAATACTTCTCCATCACTAGGTCTAGCTTCTCTTTTGAAGAAACCTCCTGGATAACGTCCTGCTGCTGCAAATTTCTCGCGATAGTCAACTGTTAGGGGTAAGAATGGTAGATCTTTTTGTTCGTAGTTAGAAACTACTGTACAAAGCATCATACATTTTCCAGACTGAACCACTACAGATCCGTGTGCCTGTTTTGCTAATTTTCCAGTTTCGATAGAGATCTCTCTGCCGTCACCAAGGTCAATGACCTCTCTAAATACTTTAGGTATCATATTTTTCATTTTTGATGCGCACCTACGCATCGTTTAATTTGGTCAAGGTCTGATTTTCAAACCATGTGTTGTTGTGTTGTGTGTTGTGGTCTGACCAATGAAAAACCTAAGGGTAGCTTTTCTGTATTTCTGAAGTATTACTTCAGAATAAAATAAATAAAAAAGGGGCTAAAAAGCCCCTTATAAAATTACTTACGTAATCCTAATTCTTTAACAATTGCACGATATCTTAAGATATCTTTTTTCATAAGATAATCTAAAAGAGATCTACGCTTTCCTACTAACATTACCAACGAACGTTCTGTGTTGTAGTCTTTGTGGTTTTTTTTCAAGTGTATTGTCAAATGCCCAATTCTGTGTGTGAATATCGCAATCTGTCCTTCGGCAGAACCGGTATCCGACTTAGATTTTCCGTGTTTTGCGAAAAGGGTTTCTTTTTCTTCTGGTGTTAAATACATGCCAATATTATTTAAATGATTATTATGTAACGACTACCATTTTGGTAATCAGTGTGCAAAAATAAGAAAATCTATTGAATGAAGGGTTTTATTAGGATTAATTTTAAAAATTAGAACATCTCTTTAAACCTTTTATGAAATTGTTGGTCATAGAGGTATAACATTAAAAACTAAAATATTTATGAAAACTAAAGAATTGTTAAGAAAAATTTTAAGTGTATTTCTATTAAGTCTATTACTTACTTCATGTAGTACAGATGATACTGCCGCAACAGATGCATCTCCAGATTTAAATTTGGAGCATTCGATGGATGTGGCACAAACAGATCAGTCCGTAGATGTTGCGTTCAATATTATGAATATTGCCTATGCAGAAATTGAGGAAGATGAAGGAAGATCTGTAAGTCTTTTCTCGTCTTGTGCGACAATCACTAGAAGTAATCAGGGTGGCGTAACCTTTGTTACGCTCGATTTCGGATTGGGATGTACGCTTAATAACGGCGCAGTAGTTTCTGGTCTTATCCATTTTACGTATGGCCCAATTCAAGCTGGAACAGTTACAATCACGTATAGCTTTGAGAACTTTGTTCACAACGAACGAGCCATAGAAGGTGAAGGGTCGTTATTTAGAGTGCGTAACAACGCTG
>JBLHGH010000092.1:0-8018 GCA_047615425.1 Candidatus Latescibacterota bacterium | reverse complement strand
GTATTTATCCAGGATGTACAGATAGCAATGCTTGCAACTACGTTGCTGCGGCAGGATGCGACAATGGCTCTTGTAATTTCCCAGGGTGTGAGGATAGCTCAGCTTGCAACTACGATTCTACAGCTGCATGTGACGATGGATCATGTGAATATACTTCTTGTTTGCCTTGCACAGGTGACTTCGATTTAAATGGAATAGTTGACGTCGAAGACTTACTTATACTTTTGGGTAACTTCGGTTGCAATGGCACATGTATTGGCGATATGAATTTAGACGGAACCACATCTACTCCCGATATATTGATCTTCCTTTCTGTATTTGGCAACGTATGCCCATAGAGAAATCGATCTAGGATAAAAAAAGCCCTCCCCAGTCGATGCATCGACTGGGGAGGGCTTTTTAATGTCGTAAACTATGGTTTGATCGCTTCACTTTATAGAAGCGCAAAGAGAATCAATTGATGAACGCAACTTTCGCAACGCTTCGTGAACTTCCATCTTGGGTTGAGATGTAGACAAAATACATTCCGGAGCTTACACGGTTCCCAGAGAAATCAGTTCCTGGCCATGTGGCTCTGCCGCCGCTAGCCAGCGTTTGATAAACAACATTACCCGAAGCATCCGACACTTTTACATCTGCATCTTTGGACAGACCATCAATGGTTATTAGACCCGTGTAATCCGGCCGCACAGGGTTCGGATATACTATGACGTTGGTCATCTCCTCATAAAAATTGGTTGCATCCGATTTGTATCCCACAATTCCTTTTTCAGTACCGAAAAGCACCTCTCCAGATTCGTGATTGATTGCCACGTCAAACACATTGTTCGATGGGAGCGGACTATTCTCTGCAGTGAAATGGTGAATCTGTTCTATTCCATCGGCGCTCATTAAGAACACACCAGAATTCACTGTTCCTATCCACTTTCTATTGGCTCCATCAATTTCGATGCAGCTCACTGTCTCCGTCTCCAACAATATTTGAACGTTGCCATCTTGTTCAATTAATATTTCCTGAGCATCGAACTCATCTCCTTCAAAAATACTAGTTGGCGAATAGAAAACTGCCAACCCCTGAAGCATCCCCACCCAGATCTCTTCATCCAAGTCTTCCTCAATGCATACCACCTCATCTATTGGCAATCCACCCGCACCTTCTTCTGTAGTCAGAATCCTGTATTGATCATCGCTAGTATTGGTGAGCGTTCCATTGTGATCTAGGACAAGCAAACCTTTTCCATTGGGTAAAACAGCCCATATATAGCCTTGACGAGTAGCACGAACTTCGGTGATAATGTTATTCACGCCGATATCAGTCCCAAATGAATAGGCCTGGAATTCTCCCGAAGACGTGCGCACATGCAATGGAGTATTTGAAAATGAATTGGTGAACCATAGATTTCCATTGTCGTCAAAATCTACACCACCCACAGCAACACGATCAATCCCTCCGTAGTTCACTTGTGTAAGCGAGCTATTGGTCTGATCATAAATTCTCACGTACTCTTTGTTTTGCAACTCAACGAGACCTACTAACCAAGAACCAAATATTACATGCTCATTATCAGTTGGATCAATGGTAACATCCATTAAATCGAACATGGCATCTCCGTTGTATTTATTGGTACTGTGCCATTTTTCATTAACGAGCCCATAGGTACCCACTCCATTCCAAACACTTACCCAAGCACCATCGGCACCTCCTGGAGCCATCCAGATATTGTCGTTGTACGCATCAATTCGTCGAACTGAAACAGTGCTGGGTCCATCTGGCATCGCTCTAAACTGATTGCCAAATTGATCATAACCTATCAATCCACCGGCAGCATTTGCGATGACCGTACTTCCTTTTGCATCAATCAGGATTGCATTTGCTCTGCATAACTGATCTGATATTTCTCCCCAGCTAAATCCATTCGAAAAATCCAGATCCATGCCTTGAAGAAAACCATAATAGCTAATAAACAACCTCTCAGGACTAGCATACAGTGCCAAAATATTTCCACCCGAAAACTCAGCTTTAGTTGACCAATCGCCATCGCCTGTTTTCACAAACAAAGAATCTCCTTCTTCGGCAGTACTAAGGGCAAAATAATAATCCCCTTGAATCTCAATTTCTTCAAAACACCCATCTGAACCAGAAAAATCGTCAATTAAAGACCATGATTCAAAATTCGACAAGAACAATTGTCCAACGGGCGCGGTGTATAAACCATCTTTTGTGGCTGCATACCAATCTACTCCATCATTGGCGATATCGAATACCTGAACATAAGAGCCCAGAGGACCTATAATGTAAGTATCACTTATCTCTACATTATCGAGATCCAAGACGACAATCCCAAACCCGCATGCTAGAAAGGCTTGCGTTCCTTCAAAATAGATCTCATTGACCGATTTATTGGCCAAAATATTGCTTCGCTCTATGTCAGAAACATTGATCCCTCGATTATTCCGAACTAAATCAATATTGCCATTCGCATAGCCTACAACTAGCGTTTTTGACAACGCATGATAGTTAATGGCCGTTATTCCATTGCCCGATAAATAATTCACTTTGTTGATCCGCGTGATACTCCCGTCATCTTGATTGTATTCAAAAACAGCATTGTTGGTTGCACAGAAAACTACATTCTCTGGCCCCTCACAGAGGTCAATTGTTTCTGAATAAGGAAGGTGATCTCGCCACTGACCTGTTCCCACTTGGGCTGGTAAATGATTGGCGAAGACTAGTGTAAACAATAAAATATATATTCTCATTGGATGAGTTGCTTTGGCTTGAACACGTCAATAACGCAAAATTAACACGAATCATGTGTTGCACAACAAAAATAATTGAAAGCAAGGAATCCAATTGTGGGATTGGCTTTTTTATCAGCGACAAGCGCAAATGAATAATCATTCGGAAGTACGCATTGAAAACCCAGACTTTGTATTAAATTCGCACCTCTAAATGAGAAAATGGCTCGGTAGTTCAACTGGATAGAATGTCAGATTTCGGCTCTGATGGTTGGAGGTTCGAATCCTCTCCGGGTCACAAAGAAATCAAAGCTCGATGCGAAAGTATCGGGCTTTTTTCATTTTAGAACGAATTCAATTTAGCTGACTTTTATAAGTCTCGCTTTGCATGCACTCATCAAAAGCACCTGGATTGTTTACAGTCGTAGATTGTGCGATGCGTTAAACATAAAATACGGTGTTTACTATTTTCAATAATCTTTGTTTAACCATAAGCCTGATCTGTTAAACAAGATGTATCTTTACGCAATAACTCCCAGAAACATGATTCTCGCAATTGAAAACGAAGGGAAAGTTTAATTGAGTTGTGAAATAACAAGATGACTGATAAAAAAGATTTTACAGAAAGGGAATTAGACCGCATCATAGAAATGGCTTGGGAAGACAGAACTCCGTTTGAGGCTATTTTGTTTCAATTTGATTTACCAGAGAAGGAAGTCGTTAAGTTAATGCGGGGGAATATAAAAGAGTCTAGTTTTAAACGATGGCGTAAACGTGTTAATAGTGGTGTTAGTCAGAAGCATTTAAATAAGAGAAGTTCAGAGATTACCCGCTTTAGATGTTCTCGCCAAAGGACGATTTCAGGAAATAAAATAAGTAAGCGCTAGATGGAATTATTTGAACATCAAAACTCCATATTTCCAACTGGCTATGCTGAAATTCTCGAGCGTGTAAATAAAATCGATCCTGTTAAGTATGGATCAACACGCAACTATGTAAATGGCTCAGTCACTTATTTGTCGCCGTATATATCAAGGGGTATTATTTCCACAAAATTCATTCTTTCTGAAGTTTTAAACCGAGGATATGAACCTGATCAAATTGAAAAATTAATTCAAGAATTAGCATGGAGAGATTACTGGCAGCAGGTATGGGTTTCCAAGGGAGATGCTATTAATCAGGATTTAAAACATCCACAAAAGCCCGTATCAAACTCGGGGATTTCAAAATCAATTGTAGAAGCTAATACCGGCATTTTGGCTATAGACAGAGCCATTAATGAATTTTACACAACAGGGTATTTACACAATCACTTAAGAATGTACATCGCATCCATTGCTTGTAATGTGGGTCAGAGTCATTGGAAAGCTCCTGCCCAGTGGATGTATTATTACCTACTCGATGCAGATTGGGCGAGCAATGCATTAAGCTGGCAATGGGTTGCTGGAGCAAATGCGAATAAGAAATATTTAGCCAATCAAGAAAACATTAACACATACTGTTTTACACAACAAAGAAACACCTTTTTAGATGTACCCTATGAGGCTTTTACTACGCTAAAGATTCCAGAAATTTTAAAGGAGACTTCACCTCTAGCATTAAAAACACCTTTGCCAATAAAAAAAGCAATAGAAATTGATGCAAGTCTACCAACGTATATCTACACTATCTATAACCTAGATCCAACTTGGGGAAAAGATATTTCCGCCAATAGAGTTTTACTATTAGAACCTTCTCATTTTTCGCAATTTCCTGTAGCTCAAAACACGATTAACTTTATCAGTAAATTTTCCAAAGAAAACATAGAATGCATCCAAATCTACATCGGTGAGTTTGATGAACTGATTTCTGAGTATCACTGCAAAAAAATATACTTTAAAGAACATCCATTAAACCAACAATATCAAGGTATTGAAGTGGCTAGAGACTGGCTGTTTGATGTGCAAGGCTATTATCCGTCTTTTTCCTCATTTTGGAAAAAATGTAAAAAACAGCTTAAATATTGAAAAGAGACAGTATAAATATTGTGTGGTTAAAACGTGATATTCGTTCTCAGGATCACGAGCCATTATTAAGGGCTGAGCAAGCTGACATTCCATATCTCATTGTCTGCGTATTTGAACCTACACTTATTGAGCATGCAGATACTAGCTTGAGGCATTTGCAGTTTGTGTATCATTCTATTTTGGCATTAAACAAGACACTAAGTCCATTCAATAGAAGTGTAGAAATATTTTATGGAGAAGCTATTGATGTATTTGAATACCTATCATCCTGCTTCCATGTAAAAACCATTTTTAGCTACCGTGAAAGCGGGATTCAAATCACATGGCAGCGGGACAAAAAAATTCATGTATTGTGCACGAGGCATCAAATAGTTTGGCAAGAATCGCAAAGAGATGGTATTCTAAGAGGAATCAAAAACAGAGATGATTGGAACAAACAATGGCACGTTAAAATGCATGAATCAGTTATTCAAAATAGCTATTCAATGTCTGATCAAGATGAACTTAAGCATTCTTTTTTATTGCCTCAAATATTAGAAAATAAATACAAAGAATATCCTAAACAATACCAGCCAGCAGGAGAACAAAATGCCTGGCGATATTTAAATTCATTTACCAATAAAAGAGGGTTTAATTATCATAGACATATTTCAAAACCTACCGAAAGCCGCGCTGCTTGCAGTCGATTGTCTCCTTATTTAGCTTGGGGCAATTTAAGTGTTAAACAAGCCTTTCAGTTTATTGGCACGCATCCTAACGGCACAAAAAACAATAAGGCTTTTTCGGCCATGCTTACCCGTTTGCATTGGCATTGTCATTTCATTCAGAAATTTGAAGTGGAATGTAGCTACGAAACCGCATGTATCAATAAGGGCTACGAACTCTTGCCACATAAGAAAAATCAAACATTTATTAAAGCTTGGGAAATGGGCACAACAGGTTATCCTTTGATTGATGCCTGTATGCGTGCGGTTGAAAAAACAGGCTGGATTAACTTTAGAATGCGCGCAATGGTAGTTTCGTTTTTAACGCTTAATCTAGACCAAGATTGGCGAGATGGCATCTATCATTTAGCCAAACAATTTTTAGACTATGAGCCGGGTATTCATTACCCTCAATTTCAAATGCAAGCTGGTACAACAGGCATTAACACAGTGCGTTTATATAATCCGGTAAAAAATTCACAGGAGCACGACCCTAGCGGAGCTTTCATTAAAAAATGGATTCCAGAACTAAAAAATGTTCCCGAAATGCATATCCATGAGCCTTGGAAAATGACTGTAATGGAGCAAATATTTTGCGAAGTTACCATTGGTGAAGATTATCCCTTTCCCATTGTAGACTTGCAAGAAAGTGCTCGAATTGCCCGAGATAAAATTTGGAAACATAAAAAACATCCTGCGGTGCAAAAAGAAAAGTGGCGCCTATTAAATACGCATGTAAAAAGAACCCATAATGATTTACACTAAAAGCGACATCAACCAGATTAATCGCATTGCTCGATTGAAAATTATCAATTCAGTTGCAGGTATTAAGTTGATTGGCACTGTGTTGTTTATCGGGAAAATGGAAATCCTCATACTTCCAAATAATGCTTTTTTAGCAGGAGATATTGATTTAGAAGCTACAAATGGAGTTAGAATCTCAGGGTCAAACAGTTACTTTTCTTTGAAGAAGATAGCTAGCTATTCATTTTTGGGGAGGAATGAAATGCCAGAGTTTTAGGAATGAAAAAAGAACACCTTCCCCAAAAAACATGCCCCGTTTGTAAACTTCCCTTTACATGGCGTAAAAAGTGGAAAAAAAATTGGTGTGAAGTCAGTTATTGCAGTGAACGATGTAGAAGAAATAAATGAAGCAAGTCAACATCATATTCCCAAATCAACTATTTGAAGAGTCACCACTTTTTGAAATTAATGCACCTTTTTATATAGTTGAAGAATATTTATTCTTTAAACAATATCCTTTTCACAAGCAGAAAATAGCTTTTCATAGAGCAACAATGAAAAGGTATGCGTCTTTTCTTAGGGAAAATAAAAACCTCGAAGTATCCTATATTGAATCTACGGAAGAGATTTCGGATATTAAATTGCTGCTTCCCGAATTGAATCGCCGGGGCATTGAACATGTGAACTATATAGATCCTGTAGATAATTGGCTGCAAAAGAGATTAGCTCAAGGTTGTTTAGAAAATAATATTTCAACTTCTATGTATGACTCAGCTTTATTTCTAAATTCTAAAGAAGATCTCACTACTTTTTTCAGGGGAGATAAAAAGAAATACCATCAAACGAATTTTTATATAGAGCAACGTAAAAAGCGAAATATATTAATGGAGTCTAACGGAAAACCAACCGGAGATAAATGGACTTTCGACACAGAGAATAGGAAGAAATACCCTGTCAAAAAGCACCCACCTGCTATTCAATTCCCTGATAAAGATGCTTATTACGAAGAAGCCAAAGTTTATGTGGCCATGCATTTTTCAGATCATTTAGGAAGTCTTACTGAATATCCTCTATACCCAACAAGCTTTGAAGCTACAAAAGATTGGCTCAACCAGTTTTTTGAACAACGGTTTATGGAATTTGGAGTCTATGAGGATGCTATTATTTCAGAAAACTCTATTCTTCACCATAGTGTATTAACACCCATGCTTAATGTAGGTTTAATTTCGCCTAAAAAGATTATTACTGCGTGCCTATCTTATGTTAAAGAAAATAATATACCTATTAACTCAACTGAAGGTTTTGTGCGGCAAATCATTGGGTGGCGCGAATTTATACGCGGCATGTATGAATGCAGAGGAAGTGAAGAGCGAAACACTAATTTTTGGAAATTTAAAAAGAAGATCCCCGATTCGTTTTACGACGGCACTACAGGTATCCCTCCAGTTGATCAAACCATTAAAAAGGTATTAAAAACAGGGTACTGCAATCATATCGAGCGTTTAATGGTACTAGGTAATTTTATGATGCTGTGCGAGTTTGATCCCGATGAAGTTTATAGGTGGTTTATGGAGTTTTTTATTGACTCGTACGATTGGGTGATGGTAACAAACATTTATGGAATGAGTCAATTTGCAGATGGAGGATTAATGGCTACAAAACCATACATCAGTGGTAGTAACTATCTGATGAAAATGAGCAACTACAAAAAAGGAGAATGGCAATCTGTTTGGGATGGCCTCTTTTGGCGATTTATGCATACCCATCGTGATTTCTTTTTATCCAATCCAAGATTGGGAATGCTAGTGCATATGTTTGATAAAAT
>JBLHGH010000091.1:0-8061 GCA_047615425.1 Candidatus Latescibacterota bacterium | reverse complement strand
CATTAAGATCGATATAGCTAATGTCAACACCACTGCCATTTTCTATTAGGCTTGCGTCTGTTTGAGCTACATTCCATTTGTAATTGCCAACCTGCCATGCGCCAGCTAATTTTAATAGGAGTCGTGTTTCAATAATTTGCTGTCCTAAAGACGGGTCGCGATCATCAATATTATAGTAGAAAGTTTTTGCGATTAAGGTATTCTCCGGAAATAGCGGTAATAAATCACTATTATCATAGGTCATGCTTTCTCCTTCTGGGAGTTTTACCAGGCGCTGTTTTGATGAGTAGTCTGAAAAGAGTGTGCTATTAATTTCATATAGTTGAACACCATCTGCCGGAATTAAATTTGAAAAGTCTCCAGTATAAACACCCATTTCGGATAGATTTTGTAAAAATTGTAGCGGCTCAACCGCTGTATTAAGTGATGCTGTATTACTAGCGTCTGATTCATTACTTGCTTCGTCTATTGCGGTAACATAAAATGAATAAGGGGTGTCTGCCATAAGTTGAGCTACAGAAGTCGAAGTTCCTGTTAGATTGGATTGAGCGATTACTCCATCTTGGTATAGGTTATAACCAGTAACGGCAACATTATCAGAAGCTTCTTCCCAGCTTAAGTCTACTGTTGTGTCAGTACTTCCTGTACTCATGAGGTTTAACGGCGAGGTAGGGCTCTGGGTGTCTCCTTTAGGGGTGTCATCACTATCGCAGGAAGAAAAAATCAGTGTTGAAACTGCGATTAGGAATATGTAGGTGTATTTCATGATTGTAATTAATTAGTTCTTCAAAAATATAAAATTACTTCTCAACAACTTAGCTAGTAGCCGTTAAATTCTAAAAATACCCAAAGATAGGTTGTAGTAGAGCGGGCAGGTGGATTAAACGAAGTTCCTCCGAGAACAACATCAAGAGCGTTGTCACCATCGATATTTTGTGCCTAACATAGACTAAAAGTATAGAAGGATTTACTGTTAAGTAAACCCTTCTATATATTATGGATTATGGATTCTGAATCAAGTTCAGAACGACAAATTAATAATTAAACCACTTCAACAAACAAACCATTGTCAGTTTTGTTGACTTTGGCAACACCGTGCTTTGTCAAGCCTTTAATGGTCTTATCCCATTTCTTGTTGCTTAAGTCAGATAATGTTTTCAGCTCATTCAAATTAATAGGGGAGTTGTTCTTCAAAATAGCAAAGACCGCTTTTTCCTCATCAGTCATAGCGACCTGTGTTGTTTCCGGTTTCATCTGTGGGAAGAATAAAACTTCTTGAATAGATTCGTTGTTTGTCATAAACATCGTAAGGCGATCAATTCCAATTCCAATACCCGATGTTGGAGGCATTCCGTATTCCAAGGCTCTTAAAAAGTCCTGATCAATAAACATCGCCTCATCATCTCCTTTTTCAGAAAGTTTTAATTGGTCTTCAAAACGCTCACGCTGCACAATAGGGTCGTTTAGCTCGGTATATGCATTCGCCAATTCTTTTCCGTTTACCATCAATTCGAAACGCTCTGTTAACCCTTCTTTGGTTCGGTGTTCTTTGGTAAGCGGACTCATCTCTACAGGATGATCCATGATAAAAGTAGGCTGGATATAAAGATGCTCACATTTCTCACCAAAAATTTCATCAATCATTTTACCAATTCCCATCGTGTTGTCAACGTCTAAGCCTAAAGCTTTAGCAGCTTCACGAACTTCGTCTTCGCTTTTCTTGTATAAATCGTAACCCGTATGTTCTTTAATCGAATCTAAGATGCCTATACGTGCATATGGAGCTTTATAATCGATGATGTTTTCACCAAAGGGTGCCGTTGTTGTGCCGTGTAATTTCAAGGCTATTTTCTCTAGCAATTTTTCGGTGGTATCCATCATCCAATGGTAATCCTTATAGGCCGCATACATCTCCATTACCGTAAATTCTGGGTTGTGAGTACGGTCCATTCCTTCATTTCTAAAATCTTTAGAAAACTCATAAACCCCGTCAAAACCACCTACAATCAAACGTTTTAGATATAATTCGTTCGCAATACGCAAATATAAAGGCATATTTAATGCGTTGTGATGCGTTACAAACGGACGTGCAGCAGCACCTCCGGGAATAGGCTGAAGTATAGGTGTTTCCACTTCTAAAAAGCCCATTTCATTATAAAAATCACGAATGGCATTGTTGATTTTAGTTCTCTTTACGAAGGTGTCTTTTACCTTCGGATTCACAACTAAATCTACATAACGCTGTCTGAATCTTAATTCGGGATCATTAAATTCATCGTATACGTTTCCATCCGCATCCGTTTTCGGTAGCGGAAGAGGACGTAAGGTTTTAGTAAGCAGAACGAAGTTCTTTACAAGAACCGTTTTTTCACCAACCTGCGTAATGAATAATTCACCTTCGACACCAATAAAATCACCTAAGTCAATAAGTTTTTTAAAAACATCATTGTATAGCACCTTATTTTCTCCAGGGCATATTTCATCTCTATTGAAATATACTTGGATTCTACCTTCACTATCTTGTATCTCTCCAAAGGCTGCCTTTCCCTGAACCTTCTTTCGCATCAATCTACCAGCAATCACTACTTTTTTCCCTTCGGAAAAATCCTGTTTAATGGTTGCGGAAGTTTGATCCACCGGATATAATTCTGGTGGATACGGATTGATACCTAAATCACGTAATTGGCCTAGCTTTTCGCGTCGTACCTGTTCTTGTTCAGAAAGTTGCATTGAATTAATTTTAAGGAGCAAAATTAGCCTATTTGCTCATTTTAAACCTTAAAACTTTCGAAAAATTAGCCTTTTTATATCATTTCTTTCACAAGCGTGAGTCTTTCGATTGGGAATTCGGCGGCTTCAATCACTTTGTCAACTTTTTAAACTTATTAATACATCATTTTTACTTCATCGCGAGAATTGACTTGAAGTTTTTTATTCAGATTATTGATTTGTGTCTTCACAGTACTATTGCTTACAAAAAGTTCTACAGCTATTTCTTTGTTGGATTTATCTTGAAGAATTAAATCTAATACTTTTTGCTCCTGCTTAGAGAGCAACATTTTAGATTGCACCTGAGCTTCTAGCGTTTTAGCCTTTCGGAAGAAATAAAAATTACCCAGTACCGCCAAGAGTGCAACTCCAGAAACTAAATAAACCCACCATGGCAGCTCACTTTCATTGTGATCACTAATGAGATATTTATCCGCTTACAATTCGGCTTTATATTGCTGAACGTAGTTCGTGTTTGGATACGCTGCGTTTAGTCTTCCAAGTAAATCGTCATAATAGGAATTCGACTTTAGGTCGTCCAGGTAATAAGAGCGTAGTGAATCTGCAACTGTTTTACTGAGGATTTACTCTGGATAAACATCAGAGATTTTTCGGTAGTCTTCAATTACCGAGAGGTAAATACTTCTTCTACTATTTTCAGCATCAACATGACCAGAAAACTGGTATTGAGCCTTACCCACGTTAGTGAGTAACAGTAAAAAGCAAAAATGGATAAACGTTTTTTTTATAGCAATTGGCTATAACTATATTTATTATCTCTGTGTAACAAAAGCAAAAACTACAGACTGATAGCGTGTATTAATTTGTAACTTTGTATTATGAGTATTTGGAGAGTATTACTTTCAATTGTTTTTCCGCCATTAGCTGTTATTGATAAAGGCTGTGGGTCTATATTGATTGTGTTTATTTTAACAGTGTGTGGCTGGATTCCTGGAGTGATTGCTGCGCTCATTATTATTAATAACCCGAGACGGTAATACAATAAAACAATCGAAGTGCGAAAGTCTGTTATAGACTATTTAAAAAATCCAGTACTACTTGATCTGGAAGTTGAATTTGAAAAATAGGTGAATAAAAAAGTCGAAATACAAGATTTAGGTAGCAAAGATTACAAGGAAACTTGGGACTATCAAGAGGCAATTTTCAAAGAGATTCTCGATGTTAAAATCAGGAATCGAAGAGAAGAGCTTTCCCTGGAAACACCAAACTACTTTTTGTTTGTTGAGCATCCTCATGTATATACCTTGGGTAAAAGTGGTGACTTGGATAACCTCTTGATTGCTGAAGATAAACTCGCAGATATAGGAGCTACATACTATAAGATAAACCGAGGTGGTGATATTACCTATCATGGGCCAGGTCAAATTGTTGGCTATCCTATTATAGATCTTGAAAATTTCTTTACTGACATACATAAATACCTTCGTTTTCTCGAAGAAATGGTGATTTTAACTTTAGCTGAATACGGATTAAAGGCTGAGCGTTCTAAAGGAGAAACAGGTGTTTGGCTCGATGTTGGAAGCCCTTTCGCTCGTAAAATTTGTGCATTGGGTGTACGCGCTAGCAGATGGGTTACCATGCACGGTTTTGCACTAAATGTCAATGCAGATTTAGGGTATTTTGATCATATGATTCCCTGCGGAATAAAGGGTAAAGCTGTTACATCGCTCAACGTAGAGCTTGGTAAAGAGACCATTCCACTTTCAGAAGTAAAAGAAAAGCTAGAAAAACATTTTTCGAATTTGTTTGAAGCCGTTATGGTAAAAAGCAAATCCCAAGGCGGAACTTCGGTTTTTAAAACATAGGTTTTGTCGGTTTGAAGATGCGGTGCTGTTGGAATAAAAGCTAGTTACATCATCACAACCTATTCAATGCCATATAATATAATCTCAGCGCTTTCACCTTTAGTAACCACATATAATCTTTTATTGTTTCTTGCATCTCCAAGGAAAGCGCTGTCACTTCCATAAATAGGAAATCCTGAAACGATAGTTCCAGATTTTGTGAGAACAAAAACTTTTTTCTCCTGCGTCTCTGTTAGTGTAATATAGGTGGTGCGATTCACTGTAAAGATTTCTGGAGCAGTGTAAATTCCGAAAGGCAATTCAACCAAATTACCGTTAATTCTTAACAAGTTGTCATCTAAGGTAACCTTGGTTAGTCCTTTTATTTTAAACGTATAGGTCCCACTAACAGGTATTTTTTGAGAATTCACTTTTCCTGATTGTGAAATGGTTTCTTTCGTATTATCCTTGGTGATAACAACAAATTGAGAGCCTTCTTTTTGTATTAGAATGTTGGAAAAATCGAATTTGTGGTCCACACGTATTCTAGTGTTTCCAACTCTATTTAGAATGGTTAGTTTACCACTTTCTTCAGCAAAAAGGAGATAATCTTTATTCCCAAAGCGTATATGTCGTGGTGGTAAAACGATATCAGATTTCGTCTTTTTAAAGGTGAAGCCTTTAACTCGTTTCCCATTACTATCATACAGAAACACCTCATTTCCTTGGGTAATTACAAAGCGATAGTTTCGATTGTTGTCATAATCAAATATCGCGAGGGGCTGTGTAATAGGGTCTTTGAACTTCATTGGAAATGACTTCACATCCTTGCCTGTCCTATCTATAACATAGAAATTTTTAGTTGTCGTAAAGGCCAATTGTTTACGTCCGTTTTTTAAGATGTCAATCTCGTTGAAACTGCCAAGAACAGGTCCGTCAAGCTGCTTCTTCCAAAGCACTTTTCCAGAGCTTGAAATTAGGTAGAGATTGTTTTTAATGTCTTGAACTACAATGTCTTTCCCGCGTGTTCGGTGATTGCTAAAAAAGCTAGGGTTGCCTGATATAGGTTGGTCTAATGAAATACTAAATTGCTGCGCTACACTCCCTGCTATTTGTATCTTTTCTGAAGCCTGTTTACACACTAGGTTGACATGTGCAAAATCGCGATCATAACTAAATTGAAGCGCCGCTAAGGGATAATTATTTAGGGGCAAATCGGCTATTTCCGTGGCAAGATATTTTCCGAAGAAACCGGCAAAAGCGGGTGCTATTTCTCCTTTCATTTTGAACACTAGTAGGGAAGATGCATTGCCTAACTCCAGGCTTGTGGTTTCAAAATAGGGTGTTTTGTCTAGACAATCATTGTTCTTGTAAGCGGTAATTATTTGCTGTGCTACACCCTCAGTATCTGTGAAAACAAAGAAATTTTCAATTTGGAATGAGGTAGTCACTTCTAAATTAGGTAGTAACTTTCCAAAGGTTTTAGAAAAAAGATTGGAGGCGTTAAAAGTATTCAGTTTAATTTCTCTGTAGGTTTCCTTTTCAGAAGTGAATAGCGCTAAGGCTTCATTTGTTAATCTAGGATCTATGCTTTTCAAAATAACGGCATTTCCTGTTGAAAAGCCTAATGAACCAACCTCATTAATCGATTCAAAAAGTCCATTGGTATTTGGAACAATAGTGTCTTTTCTAAACGGGGCCAATTTTGCCAGTAATAGCTCTGCGTCAGAAAACGTGAAGGAAACGGCGCTTTTAGCCTCTCTAGGCGTGATAAGTTCTATGTCATTTTGCTGTGGAATCTGACCCTCGAAAATGGACAATAGTTGTGGAACGCTATCTTGGGCAAGGACAACGCCTGTTGCTGTTAACCCATCAGACAATAGTTGTACTTGAACGCTACCCCATGACGAAAAGTTAGTTGTAATGCTATCCGTGAGTGAAATCAAATTTCCTTTAAATAATACAGCTAGCTCTGTTTCTTTGTTGATGCTAAAGATCTTTTTGAAGCCTTGATTCTGTTCAGTCTTGCCATTTAGAATGTCTTGAAGAACCTTTTGGGAGGACGAAACTATAAATACACTATCCTTGATAGCACAAAATGAAATAGTATTGTCTATTTCCACTCTTTGTAAGCTCGTGTTGCCATAGGTGAGTGTTTCTATGGTTTTATCCTGAATTGAATCGGGAATAAATAACTTCTCGTGATAGGCCGTTATAAACGTATAGTTGGTTGCCTTGTTTGACCCGCCAGTTATGGCTATAACGCTTTGAGAATCTGGATGTAGTTGTTTTATGAATGCGGAATTTTTGGTAAAAAAAGTAAATGCCCTAGTCTTTTCAAAAGATGCGATGAGGCCGTTGTTGGCAAGGTCTAAAAGTAAACCGTCCAAGTTTTTAATTCTAAAAACCGCAACGGGATCTTGAGGGATAAAGTCAATCAACTCACCCTTTTTGGCGACATAGCTTTCACAACTCCCAAGGGCGATAATGAAGCATAAAGCAGTAAGCGTTCGGATTAAAACCTTCATAAAGCAAAAATAACATGCTTTTTGGCGGTTTCATTGCCCGTTAGCAATAGTTTATTGACTTGTTTTGAACAATTGGAGGGCTGTAATTTTATAGGTTAGTGTTTTAGCGTTTTTAGCATGTTTGATTTCACCATAGCATTATACTAATGAGCTAAAATCTAAGGCGTAATTGCTCTGGAAGGAGTCTGAAACTTGTGCGATGGTAGGTGGTTGCCCCATTTTTTCGAATGGCATCTCGGTGTTCTGCTGTTGGGTAGCCCTTGTTCTTTTTCCAGTTATATGCAGGGTACTCTTTGTGCAATGTTGCCATATAGTCATCCCGGTATGTTTTAGCAAGGATAGAGGCCGCCGCAATATGCAAGTATTTTTCATCGCCTTTGACCACGCATTCGTAGGGTATTTTTTTATAGGGTTTGAATCTATTTCCGTCAATAGCGATAAATTCTGGAAGCACACTTAGCTTGTCAATGGATCGATGCATCGCTAATATTGAAGCATTTAAAATATTGATTTGATCAATTTCTTCCATCATCACATGGGAAACCGCATATGCGATTGCTTCTTTTTCGATAATGTTTCTTAGTAGCAACCGCTTTTTTTCTGAAAGTTGTTTGCTATCTGTTAAAAACGGATGGCTGAAATTATTAGGTAGAATTACTGCGGCCGCAGTGACAGGTCCTGCAAGGCATCCGCGTCCGGCTTCATCAGTGCCACATTCAATAAGGTTAGGGTGTATTTTGAGGGTTAACATAATCTAGCCAAAGTACAAATTCCAATTTCCATTTCCCAACATTTAGCTTTTGAGATGTGAAGGAATATTATTGACTTAGTATCGTTATTTTAGCAAGACCAAATACATTTAAAAAATTACCTTTGCCTAAAATGCCTTTGCCTAAAATGCCTTTGCCTAAAATGCCTTTGCCTAAAATGCCTTTGCCTGTTATGAATAAACTTTTTGT
>JBLHGH010000090.1:0-8214 GCA_047615425.1 Candidatus Latescibacterota bacterium | reverse complement strand
GATGGAGGTTGCTCCTAATAAGTTTCCTTCAAAATGGCTTGTGGTACCAAGTGTTACTGCACCTGAGACTTGCCAAAAAATGTTACTGGCTTGCGCACCTCCTTTTAAATTCATTCTAACTGCAGAACTCATCGTAAGTGTTCCTGAAACTTGAAAGATCCATACATCATCCGGACCACCATCAAGGGTAATGTCGGTTGGTATTAAAAGTGTACTTGTCCACTTATGCAATCCTGGATATAGTGTTAGTCCTCCTATAATTCCAGCTCCTACATTTAAATAATCTGGGTTAGAGCGTCCTGCAGCATCTGTATATGCAGCTTGCATATTAAGCACAGCTGTTGTCAACCCAGGAGCATCAGTTACTCTACAAGGAAGTGGGCCTGCAGGATCAACTGTATATATAGTTCCATCAACTTGGGGACATGTTAATAACAGAGCCGCTCCCGTTATTGGGCTTGTTCCTACATCTCCTATAATGGCAGATGGAGGCACATTTGTAATTCCTGATTTTGAAAGAATCGCGAAATTTCCAGCAACACCAAGATTAACGGGTAACATAGAAGATCTAGTTTTCGTAATCATTAAATTTGCTTCCTCAATTTCTAAGGAATTCATCTCTGAACTACAGCTTGTCATCAGTCCAATCATTAGCAGTGCTAAGATTGGAATTGCTTTTGTAATTTTTATGATTTTCATAATGGCTTGTGTCTTTATTATTTGTGGTTTAAACTATTTTATTTATACTACTTCTGACTGTTGGGTCAAAGGTATGTGGAAAATATATTATAGATTTGAGAACAGTTAAAATATCGCTGAAAGAACGAAAAGTTTAGTTAAACGGCTATTTATTAGCCAAAATTTTGAATTTTTTGTAGGAATATAGCATACGTATGTTATACGTATAACGCTAAATAAGAGCCTTCTTTAGACAAGAATATATGTAGGAATTAATATATGTTTTAATCACTTACTGTCTTTTTTTTAACCACAGCTAGGCTATATATTTCTTTCATATTGAGTATGCAAACGGATATTTTGCGCATTTCACTAGGTTATGTTAAGGACATAAGTTTACTCCTAAAAATAACAATTTATTCTGATTTATAGGATGGAATAGGGCAAAACTAAAGAGTAGCATGTGAGTGAAAAATTCGCTGCTTTAGGTTTAATTAGAAGGTAATTGCTATTTTGTTAGGTTTGGTTTTCTTAAAGAAAGTCGTCGCGCGAAAACAGCTAACATTCCATAGACAGAACCGTTATAGCCACTGCCAAAAAATTCAAAAGAATATAGTGAATAAAACGATATTTGAAATCGCTAAAATGGGCTGTCCTTCCGAGGAAAATCTAATCCGAATGAAATTGGACGGAATTTTAGGTATTGTGAATTTAGACTTTCCAAAATTTACTTAGCTAAACCCATTATTACTTTGCCTAACGATAGGGCGGTCCAGATACCCAGCCAACGATAGATTGACGCGTGCCCTTCGTTATAGGCGTTACACGATGTAAAATGAACGAAGGAAAAATAACGATGATTCCCTTTTCTCGAGAGGCTGAGACTATGTTTTGGTTGATCATAAACTGCAAATCGCCGCCTTCGTATTCAGATGGATCAGATAGCTGTATTGTCATACTCAGTTTTCGTTTAGAAGATTCACCAGGGCCAAAATCCAAATGCCAGTCGAAAAAATCACCTTCAACATATTTTGCCAATTGTAATTCTTCTCGAAAACCTAATAAATCGAATTGAAACCTTTCATTATTGCTTGTGATAGCGAGGTCTGCTAATCTTTGGTATATCCAATCGTTTTTGGTTTGTTGTCAATGAACATAACAGAACTTTTCCTTAATTCGTCTTTATATTCCTCATCACCAGTAACCGTAGCTTTTTTAGTCTGCTCTTTATCCCAAAAGCCCTGTATTTTGGCCACTTCATGTGGTAAAAACATGCCCTCATAATAAAAAAATTCAACAAAATTGTTTTTTAGAGCTAAGCCGAATGAATAGTTTTTATGCATAAAGAAGATTTGGATTGATGATTAATTAAAAGCTAAAAGCTTAAAGTTCAAAGTAATATTTTAACTTAAAACTTAAAACTTAAAACTTAAAACTTAAAACTTAAAACTTAAAACTTAAAACTTAAAACTTAAAACTTAAAACTGGCTTGCTACATCTCGTCTCCAAAGAAAATAGCATTCATCAACAGCTTGTTGGTTCCATACCAGAAGGCCCTGAAGTTATTGTTGTCTGTAAAATATAAAACGTTTCCACGTCCCAGTCCGCCAGCTTTAAAGGCGGCTGTATTACTTAATTTTTTCAGATTTGGTTTAGAAATATAACCGCTCAATAATGGGTTTTCGGTATACTGAATAGGATTGTTATAACTGTCTTTTGCTGTTTCCAAGAAAAGTGTTGAGTTCCTAAATACCGGTAAAATATCATTTTTGTGTCCGAAAGTAATGGGATGAGACCTGTCTAACTTTGTTTCGAAAATAGCACCTCCAATAACCTGAGCACCGCTATAATCGCTTCGCTGCTCATAGGTAATTGCTCTGGCCGTATCCTTTGAGGTCTTGAACGCCATCTTTAAGATTTCGTTTTTGTTAAACCATTTTCCAGCATTTTTATAGCCAATAAGCGTTCCGCCAGCTTTTATCCAGCTTTTAAGCTTTTCGGCATCGTCTTTGTCGAGCGCACTTCCCCAACTATTAGGAAGAATGATGTCTGTGTACATGCTAATGTCTGCGCTACCAAAGTCACGCGAATCAATCTTCGTTAGTAGCATATCAAAACGGGTGTCAAAAAGATGCCAGATTTCACCAGCATCGTATGGATTAATGCCATCACCAACAACCATGGCTACCTTCTGCATTTCCAAAGCTCTAAATTGATTAGATCCTAAGTCAATTCCCTCGGTAAGTCCGGTGCTTGCAGCGTGTATCGTTACATTGGTTTCTGCTGAAATTTCTTTGATTGTGGTGGCTACTTCTGCAGCACTCATCTTTTGATTCTTAACCGGGATTAAGATAGTTCCGTAGTCATAGGCTTTGCCGCCTAAGGAAAATTGCTTCATACCTACCTTAGCGCGTAACCCTTTTTTGAGAATCATATTCAAGGCTTTTGGCGCATAGTAATCATGCCATTCCATGAGGTAAGCGTAGTTCGAATTCGAAGGTGCTACGGGCTTTGGCATTTCCAAATTCGTTATTTCTGGACCAAGTAGCTCGGTTGTTTTTATTTCTGAATAGTCCACGTTGAAGGCCAGCGGAAAGCTCCAGGCGCTAATGTCATAAAACAGACTATCCTGAAATGTGGTTCGTTTTTCGAACATAGCATTGATCAATCGATGTTGCTTTTGATTCATAGGAACCACATAACTAGATCCTTTTTTGAACACTTTTGGATTAGATCCATTAGGTTCAACCACATCGCGTTTTACTTCGTGAATTTTAATCTTGTGACGTTGTAAAATCTCAGCAAGGTGGTAGGCTTTTGAAGCATCTTTATGGTCTCCGAAAACAATGACTCCTCCTTTACTAGCTTCGTTTTTAGCATTGCTGAAGAATTCACGCTGATAATCTAAAATTTCTTTCCGCATGCTTACTGCGGCTTCCAAAGTAGATAAGGCAGCGGTAAATTGATTCCTGATGGTAAACGGAAAGGTCAAGATACCATTGTCGCTTTCTTGTGCATGACCGCGTGATGAGGCTTGCTCAAAAAGAATACCGATACTTCCGTTGATGTCTGGAAAAGTAGAACCTTTTCCGTAGTAGAAATCGTCAAAACTCTCTTCGGTATAATAGAAGCTTCCAAGTTTGTCTAGCGCTTTTGCATGAAACTGAGCAATTTCTTTTGTAAGATTCTGGTTCTTTTGTGGTGTAAGTGGATGGGTTCTTGACGGAATGCCAGGCTGAAAGAAAAAACTCGCATTGGTTCCCATTTCGTGATGATCTGTCAGAATATTAGGATACCAATTATGGAAGGTCTTGATACGCGCTCTACTTTCTGGTAATTGCACAGGAAGCCAATCACGGTTCATGTCAAACCAATAGTGATTTGTGCGTCCGCCAGGCCAAACTTCGCTGTATTCACGATCGTTAGGGTCTGGATTGACGTTTTGTGCCTTATGCATGTTTGCCCAATAGGCGAAACGTTGGAGTCCGTCAGGGTTAAACGACGGGTCAAATAGGATTACAGTATTCTGAAGTAGCTCATCAATTTTTGGGCCTTGGGCTGCAGCGAGGTAATAAGCAACTGCGAGGCTGGCATTGGCACCACTGGGTTCGTTTCCGTGGATGGAAAAACCTTGATACACAACAATAGGCATTGCCGCTGTATTTTGCGAAACCCCATTGTTTTCCGTGAGCGCCACATGGTTCTTACGAATGTTTTCAATGTTGCCATGATTAGCAGGAGAAGTTATGGTGAGCAGGAGTAGGGGTCGTCCTTCAAAGGTAGTTCCTCGGTTTTCTATAGTGATACGGTCACTTGCTGCTGCGAGTGTTTGCATATACTGCGCCAACTTATCATGCGTGACATGCCAATCGCCCACTTCATGGCCTATAACACTTTTAGGAGTTGGAATGTTTTGATTGTAGCTTACATCTTTTGGCAAGTAGTAATCAAGATCTACTTGGTAATCTTGTGCAAAAATGGACAGTGAAACAAAAAGTAAGCCTAAGTTAGTTAGTAATTTCATATGATAGTGTTAGAACGGATTAGTGGTCACTTGTGAGATAGCAGCCCATCGCTGCCATTCAACCTCTTTTACAGGCAAGCGCGAAGCACAAAGTGTTGGCGGAAACGCGCAAAAGATAAATATAAAAAAACCGCCAAGAAGAATCGAGGCGGTTGGAATTTATTTTTTATAAAAGCGAATTTTAGATGTCGTCAAAATCAACATCTGAAAAACGGCTCGGTGAGGAATCTTCACTTGACGTCTCTGATACAGATGTTTCTGCAGTAGTCTCTGTTTCGTTTTCTTCGCGTTTATAATCTTTTTGGTGACGTTCGCTAATTACCTCAAGCCCTTTTTCGTCGATGACATATTGAATCATCTCGCTTAGGTTGTCTTGAAAATCTACGAAGTCTTCTTTGTACAAGTAAATTTTATGTTTTTTGTAGTGGAAGGAGCCATCATCATTCGTGAACTTTTTGCTCTCGGTGATAGTAAGGTAGTAATCCCCTGCTTTTGTTGCTCTAACATCAAAGAAGTAGGTGCGTCTTCCAGCACGCATTACTTTGCTATATATCTCTTCTTTGTCCATCGCGTACTGCTCACTCATGTATCATCTTTTTTAAGGTTCTGTCAAAAATCCTAAAAAAAATTAAATATGCCAAAGTTTATTTACATTTCTTTTTCATGTAGTTGCTTTGCGTACAATTCTTTGTAGTAGCCATCAGTGTTTATAAGCTCATTATGAGTGCCTTGTTGCATAATTTTACCATCAGAAAGCACAATAATTTTGTCTGCATTTTTTACTGAAGAGACTCTGTGACTTACAATAATAGTTGTCTTATCTTTTGAAACCTTGCTGAGGTTTTTAAGTATTTTCTCTTCTGTTTCCGTGTCTACGGCGCTTAAACAGTCATCAAATAATAATATTTGAGGATCCTTAATAATGGCTCGAGCTATAGAAACACGTTGTTTTTGACCACCACTCAGAGTAATACCACGTTCTCCCAGGATGGTTTCATAACCATGAGTGAAAGCGGTAATATTCTCATGGACGGAGGCTAGTTTAGCCGCATTGACAACTTCTTCTTTAGAAGCGTTTTCTTTGCCAAATTTGATGTTATTTTGAATGCTGTCACTAAATAAAAAGGCATCTTGAGGTACATACCCAATGCTAGCACGAAGATCGTCCAAGTTTAATTTTTTGATGGTCGTATTGCCTATCAATAAACTGCCATCCGGCACATCATACAGCCTGCCTATTAGTTCTAGTATGGTCGATTTTCCTGAGCCTGTATTCCCAATTATAGCAAGTGTTTCTCCTGGTTTCACCGTAAAGCTGATGTTTTTTAGAGCGGTAATTTGGGTGTCCTTATATGTAAAGCTTAAGTCATTAAATTCAATGTTTCCAGTAATTTTCGTTGTATTGATAGCTAGATTTTGTACTGACGGAACTTCTTTTAAAAACTGATTTATTCTTTTCTGTGAAGCTTCCGCTTGTTGTACCATAGATGATACCCATCCCACAATGGCAACTGGCCAGGTTAGCATGTTCACATAAATAAGAAATTCTACGATGGTTCCGAAATCGATTTTACCATCCATATATTGATTGCCACCAACATAGACTACAGCTACATTACTGGCTCCAATTAGCAAGACCATTAAAGGAAAGAATAGTGCTTGTACTTTCGCTAGTTCTATATTTTTCTCTTTACTTCCTTCTGAAAGGGTTTCGAAATCTGCATTGATTCTTGGCTCAATGCCGTATGCCTTAATTACTGCAATCCCACTAAAACTTTCTTGGGTGAAGGTGGTGAGTTTGGATAGGTATTGCTGTACAACGGTACTTCGTTTATGAATGGCAATACTCAGTTTGTATATAAGTACAGAAAGTATGGGTAGCGGCGCAATCACATAGAGCGTTAGGATGGGTGCCGTATAAAACATATAGGAAATTACGATCAGGAAGAGCGTGATGGTGGTGGTACTATACATCAATGCGGGGCCCGTGTATAAGCGCACTTTGGATACATCTTCACTTATTCTACTCATAAGGTCACCCGTTCTGTTGTTTTTGTAGAAATTTAGCGAGAGCTTTTGGTATTGCTCATAGACCACATTTTTTAAATCGAATTCAATATAACGCGAAACAACAATGATTGTTTGTCTCATAATAAAGGTAAAAAGAGCCGCTAACAAGGTAGTTCCAACGATGAGGCCTATATTGATAAGGAGTTCTTCTTTCACCACGTCCAGATCTGTAATGTTGCCTTTCATGTATTGTTCAACAACATTCAAAATGTTTCCGATAATAATAGGAACAAATAGTTTGAACATGGCCGCAATAATGGTAACCAACAAGCCTATAAGAAGGCGCCATTTATACTTGAAGAAAAATTGATTAATAAATCTGAGCTCTTTCATGCAGGTTAAAACTTATTAACAAATTCTTATTTTAAGGCTAATATTTTGCGAATTTACCGCCAAACTGCTATTTTTGCCCGTCCTTTCTGAGGATATCCAAAAAATTAATTTTATGATGACGGAAGTAGTAGCAGCGATTGACCTACACAAAATAGACCCAGTCTTTGGGCAATTATCTTTTGATGATCACGAGCAAATAATGTTTTGCAACGACAAAGATACTGGTTTAAAAGCAATAATTGGAATCCATAATACAGTTTTGGGACCTGCACTTGGAGGCACTAGAATGTGGCAATATAAGAGTGAATGGGATGCATTAAATGATGTGCTTCGTTTGTCTCGGGGAATGACATATAAGAGTGCTATTACAGGGTTAAACCTTGGTGGTGGTAAGGCCGTAATTATTGGGGATGCTAAAACCCAAAAGACGCCTGAGTTGATGTTGCGGTTTGGCGAATTTGTTCACTCGCTAGGAGGAAAGTACATTACTGCAGAAGATGTGGGAATGGAAACTGCAGATATGGATTTGGTGCGATCAGTTACTCCATATGTGACTGGTATTTCTGAAGAAATTGGAGGAGCTGGAAATCCTTCACCTATAACGGCCTACGGTGTGTTTATGGGAATGAAGGCCGCTGCTAAGTATAAATTTGGCACAGATGACCTTGAAGACAAAGTGGTTTACGTGCAGGGAATTGGAAATGTAGGGGAAGCATTGGTAGAGCACTTAAGCAATGAAGGTGCTAAAGTATTTATCAGTGACATTAACGAAGAACGCTTAGAACAAGTTCGGGATGCCTATCATGTAGAGATTTACAGAGGGGATAATATTTACGGAGAAGTAATGGATATTTATGCGCCATGTGCATTAGGTGCTACCGTGAATGACGCAACTGTTAATCAGATTCAGGCTAAAGTAATTGCTGGTGCGGCTAACAATCAGTTAGCAGACGAATTTAAGCACGGTACGTTGCTAAGAGAACGCGGCATCGTATATGCTCCAGATTTTTTAATCAATGCAGGAGGTATCATTAATGTATATGCCGAATTAGAGAATTATGGAAAGCAAGAGATTATTAGAAAGACTGAAAATATTTACAATACAACCT
>JBLHGH010000089.1:0-8234 GCA_047615425.1 Candidatus Latescibacterota bacterium | reverse complement strand
CTGGCGTGATACCTCCACCTCCGTAAACAACCTTCCCGCCAAGCGTTACAAATTTTAGCGAGTCGGCAACTTGAATGCTATCCGCATTTCGCAACTCGCCATTTCTGTATCGATTTTCATATTCTGAATAGTACGCATCGTTTCCATTGCCATAAGGTCTTTGAATAGAACGTCCGGTTGGGGTGTAGTAGCGCGCAATTGTTAATCTAACAGCACTTCCATCACCTAAAGACATCTCACGTTGTACCAACCCTTTTCCAAAAGAACGTCGGCCAATAATAGTGCCTTTGTCGTTATCCTGTAACGCACCAGCAACTATTTCACTAGCAGAGGCCGAATTTTGATCAACTAAAACATAGACATTTCCTTCTTCAAATTCTCCAGTTCTCGTAGCAAAGGTTTCACTTTCATCGCCTTTTTTATTTCGGGTTACAAGTATGAGTTTGTCATCTTCTAAAAACTCATCTGCTATTTGCTCCGCCGCCGAAATATAGCCTCCAGGATTTCCTCTGAGGTCAAGAATAAGCGATTTAATTTTTTCATCTTTTAACGCTGACAAGGCCTCTTCGAATTCTTCAAAAGTAGTTTCAGAAAAGCGATTCACCTTAATGTAACCAATCTTATTATCGAGGACGTATGCCGCATCCACGCTTACTAATGGCACTTCCTTTCGTTTGAGCGTCACATTAATTAATTGATTTTCGCTTTTGCGGAAAAGCTGTAAATCGACTTTAGAATTTATCTCTCCTTTTAAATAAGCCGAAATACTATCCCTCGAAATTTCTTCGCCAAATAACTGTATTCCATCGGCGTACAAAATACGATCGCTAGCCTTAATCCCGGCCCTATCTGCAGGCCCCCCTTCAATTACTTTAATAACTGCAATGGTATCGTTAGGCACATAGAAACTAATCCCAATTCCCGTGAAAGCACCGCGCATGTCGTCTGCGTTGGCTTGGTAATCGTCCACTGGAATGTAAACAGAATGTGGATCCAAATTTTCAAGAATTCCATTGACCGTGACATCCACGATGCTATCTGTATTTACTTCGTCTACATACTCATAATCGATATAATCTATCAATCGGTTGAGCTTGTCCTTTTTAGAATTGGTTGCGAAAATCTTTTCGGTAGTATCTGTGAAATTGAGTTTAGAACCAATGTACACGCCTGACGCAATAGCGGCGCCTAAAAATAAGGGTAGATATGTTTTATTCCACTTCATCTATTCTTCTAGGCTAGTAATATGCGTAATACTAACGCCCGCCTTTTCCAAAAATTTCACACCAGCATCATCTTTATAGCCCTCAAGATAAACGAGCCTTTTAATTCCAGACTGATGAATTAATTTGCTGCAATCTTTACAGGGTGAAAGCGTGATATAAAGCGTTGATCCCTCACAAGATTGCGTTGAGGAGGCCACTTTTAATATGGCATTCGCTTCCGCGTGTAAGACATACCATTTCGTATTGCCGTCTTCACATTCACAAACATTTTCAAATCCTGTGGGTGTTCCGTTATATCCGTCGGAAATAATCATCTTATCTTTCACAATAAGTGCCCCAACCTGTTTACGTTTGCAGTATGAAAGTTTGCTCCACTCCTTTGCCATTCTGAGGTAGGCAATATCGTACTTACGCTGTTTGTTTAGATTCATAGTAAAGTATCAGTAGCGAAAGTACTTGGAAGTTACACCCAATCAAAATAATTAATGAATTTTTAAGATTCCTAACCTCCGAAACAGACATTGGACAGCATGGGAATCACCAAACCAATTACAACAGACGAAATGACTAAAATCCAATCACGTCTATTGAAATTTAGTAATCGTTGCGCTAAAAATGCTAGTATCAATACAATAAATACCACGACCATTTGAGAAAGTTCTACGCCTAGCGCAAATTCCAACAGCGGTGTTAGGGCATTATCTTCACGTATCATTTTGTAATAGCCTGCAAAACCGAATCCATGAATAAGTCCAAAAAAGATTGTTAAAACGTAAAGTGCTCCTTGTTTTTTAGGCTTGTTGCTGCTTCCTGATAGAAAAACATTATATAAAGCTGTAATTGCAATAGTTATAGGAATTAGGCACTCAATGAGGCCACTGTCTACTTGAATTACGTCATAATTGCCAAAAATTAAAGATACGGTATGCCCTAAGGTGAACAAGGTGACCAAAAGCAGCAATTTACGCCAAGAATCAAATGAATATCCCACGCTCAATACAATCAAGAAAAGTACATGATCATAGGCGCTCCAGTCTAAAACATGCTCAAAGCCAAGAGTTAAATAAAGCCAGAAATCACTCATTAATGATTGTTTTTTATGGGAGGGGTGTAGGTAAAGATACTAAAAATGCGCTCTTTTTCTTGAAACTTAGAAGAACCATATGCCAATTGTTATGAAAAAACTACTACTTATTCTTCTTATTGGTGGAACAACGTTTCAAGGTTTTGGCCAAGATCCAGACCCAGACTTGTTTCAAACCTGGTATTTGGTTTCTTATAGTTATGACCAAGGAGACCCGAATTACTTGGCACATAGTTAATGTAATTTTCATTCAAGCTACAACCCTCAGCCCGCAATCTTTTAAAACCCTGACTGCTAAATTTGGAAGAAAATTTTCTTAGATAGTCATACCGAATTTGGTCAACTACGATACCAACAACAAGTTTTGGCTGTTGAACTACCAATGACTCCTTCTTCTGACTAGCAGAAGTTTCCTATACTATCACAGGCTTGAAAAGCACCGAAATAAAAACGAGAAGCAGGTATTTCATAGAGGAGATAAATGGGGAATTAACGTTTAAACCTACTGCTTTATTACTTTTGTAAATTGTCCCTAACTTTGGCATTCCCATTGGGAATATCTTATTGATACATTTTATTAACGGAAACTATGAAATACGTGATATGCTTTATATTGTTATGCACAAGTGCACAAGTGTACGCGCAAGTAATAATAGATGCCGTTCCTAATTACTTCGGAATTGATAACAATCATAAAATTATTGTTTGGAACCAATCACACCTTGATTCGGTGCCATTCGACAAAAATGCGGCGGTCGACATCCGATTTAACAATGAATTATATCATCTCACAACTCTCGGCGCTCCTTTAAAACAGAATGCGCGTTACCAGCTCATTAAACAAAGTGATACTTTCAAATTATACATCAGCTCTTTTCCAATCATAAACATAAGAGTGGTTGATTCAATTGTAAATGAACCAAAAATTAATGCGAAGATTAGTTATGCGGATTATGTACTGAATCTGGAGTCTGATATAGGCATTGAATTACGCGGAAATAGCGCGCTTCGTTATCCCAAAAAATCCTATGATTTGGAACTTCGGGAAGAGGCAACTTCGGAAAAATCCAAATACGCCAAATTAGCTAGCTTACGGAAAAGTGATGATTGGCAGTTGAATAGTATGTATAATGAACCGCTGAAATTACGTTCTTATTTCGCAAATAAGCTATGGCTGAATATCCATACTCCATTTTATTCCGAAGACAAGAAAAAAGCAAAAAGCGGAATCGATCTTGCTTATTCTGAAATGTTCTTAAATAATACGTACCAAGGTCTTTATAGCTTAAATGGACAGTTGGACAGAAAACAACTTCGACTTGAAAAAATAGATAGCTTGGGCGTGGTACAAGGTGAATTGTTCAAAGCTAGCAGTTATCAAGATAATACCTCGTTCAAAGCTGCACCATCCTATCGCAATATTTTACCGCACTTCGGTGGGTTCTCAGTGAAATATCCCTACGAAAATGACGAAGCATATTGGGGAGATCTGCACGCCTTTGTAAATTTTGTAGCAACGGCAGATAATGTTCGTTTTTCGGCTGAAATCGAGCAACGATTCAATATAGACAATGCTATTGACTATTTCCTCCTAACAAACCTTTTGCGAGCTACCGATAATTTGGGGAAAAACTACTTCCTCGCTCGGTATAAAAAAGATTCGCCATACTTTTTTGTCCCATGGGATTTAGACGGTATTTTAGGAATTATCCAGGATGGAAAACGCATTTCAACGACGGATGATATCCTCAGTAATAATCTCTTTGACCGTTTAAAAGAAACAAACGCCGCCAACTATAACGAACGACTCAACGCCCGATGGATTGAACTTAGAAACGAGGCTTTTAGTAATTCAGCATTAGAAGAAAAATTATATAACTACTATCATAAATTTACAGAATCTGGACTTTATGAGCGGGAAAGCATGGTCTGGCCGCAGGAGATTTCTAGAGAAGACGACTATCAATATATGATGTCTTGGCTGGAAAAGCGACTTGAATATCTAGATACATGCTTCAAAGTTGACTAGGGCATGTGATTAAGTTCTTGTGACCTTTCAAGAAATCTAAATTTAGAAGAAATGGTTAAAAAATTACTTTTACTTATAGCAATAGTATGTTCTGGGGTAGGATTCGCATAAGAACCTAAAAAACAAACAGCTATCCAAGAGCAGCTAGCGGGATTCAATGGCCAAGCAATTGTTCCCTTCACGCTGCGCTTGAAAACTACAAAAAAGATTACTTCGCTTCACTCCAAAAAGAAAGCGAGCTCCTAAACTCCCTACGGGATTCATTTGTTTCACAAATGTTCCCTACACGGTCGTTTTGAGAACCGAAAAAACAAACACTTCGCTTAACTCCAAAAAAGAAGCGAGCTCCTTTTTTGGAACTCGCTCGTGTTTAACCGTTTTTTCGGTTCATTCGTACCTTGGGCGGGAATCGAACCCGCACGTCTTGCGACATTGGATTTTGAATCCAACGTGTCTACCAATTCCACCACCAAGGCAAATGGGTGGCCAAAAATAAACATTTTTAACAAGTATCAGATTCTTTTACTGGAAAATTCTCAGACAAATTCAACCAGATTAACTCATAGACCACGAACTAGGTCGGGCTTAGTTCAACGATACTTTTCTGTGTGCCTTCAGCTGCAAAAAAGCAAGCCTCACCAAATTGTTAGTAAATCCTGAAATCATTTTTTCAAAAAGCGTGCCTATTCATCTACATTTGTAACCATCTTTATATAAACACCCATACATGTCAACCGAAAAACCACAACCTAAAATTTTTGCCTGTAAACAAAGTCAGGCCCTAGCCGAAGATATTGCCAAATCCTTTGGTATTCCTCTGGGTAATGTGAACACCTCAACCTATAGTGATGGAGAGTTTCAACCCTCCTTTGAAGAATCGGTTCGTGGAAGTCGCGTTTTTATCATTGGATCAACCCACCCTAATAGTGATCACCTCATGGAAATGTTGTTGATGCTAGATGCAGCGAAACGTGCTTCTGCAAGACACATCACTGCTGTACTGCCTTATTTTGGTTGGGCTAGACAGGATAGAAAAGATAAGCCTCGTGTGCCTATCGCTGCCAAATTGGTTGCTAAAATGCTAGAAACTGCTGGTGCAACAAGAATAATCACCATGGATTTACACGCAGATCAAATTCAGGGATTCTTTGAAAAACCAGTAGATCACCTTTTTGCATCCACTATTTTCCTACCCTATTTAAAAGAATTAAATCTCCCAAATCTCACCATTGCTTCTCCAGATATGGGAGGAAGTAAACGTGCCTATGCGTACTCAAAAGCCATGGAAAGTGATGTTGTAATCTGCTACAAACAGCGTGAAAAAGCAAACATAATATCACATATGGAACTCATTGGCGACGTACAGGGTAAAAACGTTGTCTTGGTTGATGATATGGTAGACACTGCTGGTACGCTTACTAAAGCGGCCGACTTGATGATGGAACGTGGCGCGCTTAGCGTTCGTGCTATTTGTACACATCCAATTATGTCTGGTGAAGCCTACAACCGACTCGAAAACTCAAAGCTCGAAGAACTTATTGTGACAGATTCTATTCCGTTGAGACAGGAAAGTCCGAAGTTACGCGTACTAACCTGTGCTCCCTTATTTGCTGAAGTTATGCTAAGTGTTCATGGGAATAAATCGATTAGTTCGAAGTTTTTAATGTAACTGAAGTATTCACAACTCCCTGTTTATCAATTAGTATGTAAGGAGTAATCCCTTGCGCTTATTTATGCTTTCTTTTTTGCATCGCCCAAAAAAGAAACAAAAAAGTCTAGCCGGCCCATTCTTGTTCACCCATAACGCTTTGCATTCGAAACACACACAACTCGTTTGACAAGTCAAACTCAAACAGTGTTTAGTTCTTACCGAATGCTTCAGCTATGGGTACCCAAAGTCAAATGTGAGGGCGTTTTTTTATCCGCTTCTGCAGAATATGTGCTCAAAAGCTCCGAGACTCAGGAGCGAAGTGACGCGGACTTTTGAGTACGGTTTTCAGCGCGCTGAAAAATTCCTCAGAAGGGGGATGTCTTTTTTTTTGGTTCGTTTTCTTTGGACAAGCAAAGAAAATGAACGAAGCGTTAGGGATTGAAGCAAGCTACCATGTAGTGCGAAAAACCCAAAAAGATGAATTAAAGGCTATTGTTTTATCATTGCTCTTTTCTCTTCGCCTCTTTTTCTCTATTCTTCGCGCAATATTTTTCTCCCTTTTGAGAAAAAAACTTACCTTTGCACCCTCTTAGGCCAAAATGGCTTTAGATAAATTAATTTAATTATACAAAATGAAATCAATTGCAATCAACGGATCTCAAAGAGAAAGCGTAGGCAAGGTAGCTACCAAAGCCTTACGTAATGCTGGAATGGTTCCTTGCGTAGTATACGGAGGAGATAAGCCTATTCACTTTTCAGCACATGAATTGGCATTTAAAAACTTAGTGTATACTCCAGATGTACATACAGTTGTAATTACCTTAGAAGATGGTGCTAATATGAATGCCATTCTTCAAGATATTCAGTTTCACCCAGTAACCGACCGTATTTTACATATGGACTTCTACCAAATTTTCGAGGATAAAGAAGTAATGATGGAAATTCCTGTGCGTGTTGTTGGTAACTCTGCAGGAGTTAAAAATGGTGGGGTGTTACGTGTAGTTTCTAGAAAACTACGTATTAAAGCTATCCCAGCTAACTTACCAGATTTTATTGAAGCAGACATCACCGAAATGAAAATTGGTGCGAAGATGTATGTGACGGAAGTGAAATCTGACAAGTTTTCAATCTTACACTCAGACAATCGTGTGATTTGTCAAATTAGAACTTCTCGTACAGCAATTGTTGAGGAATCTGATGAAGAAGGTGTTGAAGGTGAAGAAGGCTCAGAAGCACCAGCTGAAGATGGTGCAGAAGCAGCTACTGCAGACGCATAGACTTCAAAATACAAACATATTGACAAGCATCTCGTTTATTCGAGATGCTTTTTTTATTTTTACGAAAGTTAACAACACATTATGCTTGCATTCCTTCGGAAGCTTTTTGGAATTAATTCTCAAAAACAAAGCGCAACACCTTTGCAGGAAAAAATTGCTTCAGAGGAAAATATAAAAAAACCCCCGTCGAAGCCTGCGATGACTGCAGATGAAATGCGGGAAATAAATATGAAAAAATTTCTAATCGTTGGCCTTGGTAATATTGGCCCCAAGTATGAGAATACTAGACATAACATAGGCTTTAAAGTGGTTGATCACCTTGCTGCAGCGTACGATGCCACATGGGAGACTGCCAAGCTGGGTGATATTAGCAGTTTCAAAAAGAAAGGGCGCACCTTCTTTTTATTAAAGCCAAGCACCTATATGAATCTTAGTGGCAAGGCGGTGCAGTATTGGTTGGAAAAAGAGAAAATTCCGAAAGAAAACCTTTTCGTGATTACAGATGATTTAAATCTTCCCTTCGGAAGCATAAGGGTGAAAACAAAAGGCAGCGATGGTGGGCATAACGGACTGAAAGATATTCAGCTTGTACTGCAAACCACACAATACAACAGATTTAGGTTTGGAATTAGTGATGCCTTTTCAAAAGGACGTCAAGTAGATTATGTGTTGAGCGAATGGACTTCAGAAGAATCCGAAAAGCTTAAAGAACGTTTCGAAATGGGCGCCAAGGTTATTGAATCCTTTGGGCTCGCAGGCATACAAATCACCATGAATACCTATAACGGAAAATAAGATGATTGAACACAATGGCGCTTTCAATTATAAAAATGACCGTTTCTCTGTGGTCACTATTGGAACCTTTGACGGCGTTCATATTGGTCATGCCGAAATTTTAAACCGATTGGTAGCATCTTCGGAAAAAGACAATCTAGACTCCGTCTTACTTACTTTTTTTCCACATCCA
>JBLHGH010000088.1:0-8260 GCA_047615425.1 Candidatus Latescibacterota bacterium | reverse complement strand
TATTATATGAGTGAAGAAACGACCATCCCTGATGAAATTGTAACAAACGGTCTCTATGCTGGCACAGACGATTTACCTCAAGAATACTTTTACAACCAATTAGGAGGTGAAGTTTTCCGGGAAATATTTTTAGATTGGGCTGCACATATGACGAATTATTTTGATTTTCTCCCTGCCAACCAAATTTCACGTTTTGAACTGGAATGGGACAATTATGCAGATCCTGCAGACGACAATGAATTTATTGCGGTTTATACTAATGAAGGAAGTGATGGTTGGGTTCAACCAGCGAATGAGAAAATGACAACCGGATGGTCTTACAACACCTATAAATTGAACAATTCTGAAAATGAAAACTACGTATTCGAAGTTCAAGGAGCACCAACTGGCACACTTGGATCTGACTCCTTTTTCCAATCACAAGTAGTTGTGGTGCATAGCAACACGGGAAGTAGTTTTTACGATCTCACTTTTGAGAATGATCAAAATGGCGCCCTAGGCGTTTCTTTAACCGAAGATGATACAGCAGTGTATTTTGTGATCGCCTCCATGCCAAACCACTTTACAGATGTTGATCAACGATTCCCATATGAGATGCGCATTGGCAAGGGAGAAACACTTGGGATTGATGCGTTATCAGTTCAGGCGCAATCGCCTAAATTAATGGCAAGATATGATCTTTGGGGACGACAAATTCAAGCAACACATATTGGAATCCAGATACTCAAGTATAACGATGGTTCCGTTAAAAAGGTTTACAATTCGGGAACAGATTAATCACGAATCATTGGCATTGTTGAACAACGCAGCAAGCCTTCCTGCTTGGCAATTTCAACATAGGAAACTTCCTCAACCGTAAAGCCTTCGGAGCGCAACCATGTATTAAGTCTAGTAAAGTTTTTTTCTGAAATAATTACTTCTGGAGATATTGAAAAGATGTTGCTATTCATATGGTACATCTCATCCTTATCAATATGAAAACAGTTTTTGGCTCCGAAGAAATCAACCAACCACTGATACTCCTCTTCTTCTAGAAATCCATCTTTATGGATGATGCATTTTCCTTTTCCGATGGGCTGAAAACAACAATCTAAGTGCAGCGCATTATCACGAGCAACCGTATTTGACTTTCTTAAATTAAAACTTTTAACTTTCTTGAGCGGAAACAATTCCTGAAGTGCTTCAACCGCTTCCATATTTGTTCGCGCTGTAATATAATCTGCGTAATCCGCACCGCGATAGGTTCCAACAAAAATATAGTCTCCCCATGGCATTACGTCTCCACCTTCTATATGCGCAGCGTCCGGTAAGAAAAGCCGGTGTTCCTTTGGAATTTGAGACCATACATGCTCAATGGCATCAATCTCACGTTCACGATCTGGTAAAATGTTCGAAATAATGATTTTATCATCTATGACAAAAGCAATATCACGAGAAAATATTTGATTGTAATCTTCTAAAGCCTGAGGACGATACACCTTTACGTCGTATTTTTCAAATACAGCGGCAACGGCGTCAATTTCCTTTATCATATCCTCTTCATTTGGGTAGGTACCCGCTTTGATATGTTCTGCTGATTTAGGATCATAACTATCTTCCAATTTTGGAGTAGGCCCATTGCTTTCTGCCGTGCCTAAAATAACAGCACGTAATCTAGAAACCTCGTCTGTAATATGTAGATGCATCATAGTTGGTAACTATAAAAAAAGCACCTTGAAAAAGGATGCTTTTATCTATATTAGTTTTAACTAATTATCTCTTTTCAACCGACTTAAACGGCCTATATGTTTCTCCTATGTAAACCTGTCTAGGCCTTCCAATAGGTTCTTTACGTAATCTCATTTCCTTCCATTGCGCTATCCAACCTGGCAAACGCCCTAAGGCGAACATAGGGGTAAACATTTCAACAGGAATACCCAGTGATCTGTAAATAATTCCAGAATAAAAATCAACATTAGGATATAGCTTTCTATCCACGAAATACTGATCCTCCAACGCTTCTTTCTCGAGTCCTTTAGCAATGTCCAATACCGGATCATCAACCCCTAGGCTCATAAGCACATCATCAGCTGCTACCTTAATAATCTTCGCTCTTGGATCAAAATTTTTATAGACTCTATGACCAAAGCCCATTAAACGGAATGGATCACTTTTATCTTTAGCCTTTGCCATGAATTTTTTAGTATCCCCACCATCCTCTTTAATAGCTTCGAGCATTTCAATAACGGCTTGATTGGCACCACCATGAAGTGGTCCCCATAGCGCATTAATTCCCGCTGAAACCGACACAAATAACCCTGCGTGAGAAGAACCAACAATACGAACTGTAGAAGTAGAACAGTTTTGTTCGTGGTCTGCATGTAGAATTAATAATTTATCTAATGAACTTACAATCAATGGGTCTGCAGTATAATCACTGTTCGGCTTTTTGAACATCATCTTTAGGAAATTCTCAACATATCCCAAAGAGTCATCACCATAATCAAGTGGCAAGCCAGCTGTTTTTCTGTATGCCCAGGCGGTAAGTACTGGAAACTTTGCTAACATGCGAACAATCGCGTTGTACATTTCTTCTTCACTATCAACATTGACAGATGATGGGTTGAAGGCCACTAGAGCAGAGGTAAGTGAAGACAATACACCCATTGGATGCGCAGATTTTGGAAATCCGTCTAATATTTTTTTAACATCCTCATCGACATGAGATTGCGCCTTTATATCGGCATGAAATTTATCATGCTCTTCTTTTGTAGGCAATTCGCCAAAAATCAGCAAGTAGGCAACTTCTAAAAAATCAGCCTTTTCCGCTAAGTCCTCAATAGCATATCCTCTATACCTCAATACACCCTCTTCACCATTCAAAAAAGTAATTGCGCTTTCACAAGAACCTGTATTCTTAAACCCTGGATCAATCGTGGTAACTCCACCTGTGACAGCACGAAGTGTTTTTATATCTATTGCTTTTTCATTTTCGGTACCTTCTATTAATGGAAATTCGTATTTCTTTCCATCAATTTCTAGTGTAGCTGTTTGTGCCATATATGCTGTTGATTTTTAAAATTTTCGGACTCACTTCTGAGAAAAGTATCTCATAAATAATATGCTAATTTACAAAATATTGGTCGAATTTTTTGCATATACAAACGTTTGTTAGGTTAAAATATCCTTAAATAACAAAGCTGATCTACTTTTTCTATTCTACGTTCTTTCTGAAACAAAAAAGCCTCTTCCGAATTCGGAAGAGGCTTCAATCTTTGAGGCATGTAACCTTCTATATTTTAAATGCCGATCGTTGTGGGTAATAAGCAACCTCCCCCAGCTGCTCTTCGATACGAAGTAGCTGATTGTACTTTGCCATACGGTCACTTCGCGATACCGATCCCGTTTTAATTTGCCCGCAATTTAAGGCTACTGCCAGGTCTGCAATGGTGTTGTCTTCGGTTTCACCACTTCGATGGCTCATTACCGAAGTATAACCCGCATTGTGTGCCATGGTCACAGCTGCAATTGTTTCGGTAAGCGTACCAATCTGATTTACTTTTATTAAAATCGAATTGGCAGTGTTTTCATTTATCCCACGAGATAATCGTTCTACATTGGTTACGAAAAGGTCATCCCCAACCAATTGTACGGTGTCACCAATTTTTTTAGTAAGATAATTCCAACCTTCCCAGTCGTTTTCATCCATTCCATCCTCTATTGAAATAATTGGATACTTCGATGCTAGTTCAGCTAAATAGTCTGCCTGTTCTTCTGAACTTCTAATTTTACCCATATCCCCCTCAAACTTGGTATAATTATATTTTCCATCTACGTAGAATTCTGCCGCAGCACAATCCAGAGCAATCATAACATCATCACCTAAAGTGTAGCCTGCCTTAGACACTGCTTTTGCAATGGTGTCTAAGGCGTCTTCTGTCCCATTTAAAGCAGGTGCAAATCCACCTTCGTCACCCACAGCAGTGCCCAATCCCCGGTCGTGCAATACTTTTTTAAGATTATGAAATATCTCAGACCCCACTTGCATAGCATGAGTAAAGTTATTTGCCTTTACCGGGATCACCATAAATTCTTGAAATGCGATTGGCGCATCACTATGAGACCCACCATTGATGATATTGATCATAGGAACAGGAAGCGTTTTAGCACTTACACCTCCTACATAACGATACAACGGAAGACCTAATTCATTTGCAGCAGCCTTTGCAGCAGCCAATGAAACACCTAATATCGCATTTGCCCCTAGCCGAGACTTGTTCGGGGTTCCATCTAAGTCAATCATTATTTGATCGATTAAGGACTGTTCAAACACAGAAACCCCTAAAAGCGTTTCTGCAATTTTACCATTTACATTTTCAACTGCCCGTAGCACACCTTTGCCCATATAGTCACTTCCACCATCACGCAGCTCTACAGCCTCATGTTCTCCTGTTGAAGCTCCTGATGGAACTGCAGCACGTCCAAGGAAACCATTTTCGGTAACTACATCAACCTCAACGGTTGGGTTACCTCTCGAGTCGAAAATTTGTCTGGCGTGAATATCTATAATAATGCTCATAGGTCAATGCTTTAATATGTTAATGCTTTAATATGTTAATGGTCCACTACTTTTAAGATTAAACCACTTGTGCTTTATGTTTTTTAATATTGGCAATAAATTCATCGAATAAATAGCGTGCATCGTGCGGTCCAGGACTCGCTTCCGGGTGATATTGTACCGAAAAAACAGGTTGGTTTTTCATACGAATACCGGCAGCAGTATGATCATTGAGATGCACATGTGTGATTTCAACTTCTGGATGCGCTTCCGCTTCTTCTTTATTTATTGCAAACCCGTGATTCTGAGATGTGATTTCGCCTTTACCCGTTGAGAGATTCATAATAGGGTGGTTGATTCCACGGTGACCATTATGCATCTTGTAGGTTGATATTCCGTTTGCGAGCGCCAATACTTGGTGTCCAAGACATATTCCAAAGAGGGGCGTTTTAGTAGCAATAATTTGCTTGGTTGTTTCAATTGATTTGGTCAACGGTTCTGGATCTCCAGGGCCATTGGACAAAAAGTACCCATCAGGATTAAAACCTTCCAATTCCGCAAAAGAAGCGTCATAAGGAAAGACTTTGATATAGCAATCCCTTTCGGCCAAGCAGCGAAGTATATTCTTCTTGATTCCAATATCAAGTGCTGAAACTTTATAGGTGGCGTTTTCATTTCCGACTAAATAAGGCTCCTTCGTAGAAACTTTACTTGCCAGCTCAAGCCCTTTCATCCCTGGAACCTTCGTAAGCTGTTTTTTCAACGACTCTATCTTATCTACTTCAGTAGTAATTACAGCATTCATAGCACCATTATCACGAATGTAATTCACTAAAGCACGCGTGTCTACATCGCTAATAGCTAATAGATTATTTTTGTTTAAGAAGTTTTCCAGCGTATCATCTGAATCTGGTCGAGACTCGTGATAGCTAAAGTTTCTACAGATAAGGCCAGCAATTTTAACCCCATCAGATTCTATTTCATCATCATTAACGCCGTAGTTTCCAATATGCGCATTGGTAGTTACCATCAGTTGACCATAATATGATGGATCTGTGAATATCTCTTGATACCCAGTCATTCCTGTATTAAAACAGACCTCTCCAAAGGCGCTGCCCTCTTTACCGCCAACTGCTTTTCCATGAAAAATAGTGCCATCGGCCAGTAGAATTATAGCTTTTTTTCTTGTTTGGTACTTCATAGTGTAAATTCAGTTTGTAAAAATACTTTAAAAGATGCTATTATTATAATTGAGTTTCTATAACTTTTGAACAGTTATTTAATAACCTATAGCGCATAAAAAAAGGGACAAACATTGAATGCTTATCCCTTTATTTATAAATGATTATTCATTTACTCTTCTTCTTTCGTTGCTTTAGTCTCAACTGGCGGCGTAGCATCTTTAGCTCCTCCTCGTCGACTTCTACGCGTAGTTTTCGTCTTCGTAGTTTTACCAGCATTGTAAACTTCATTGTAATCAACTAGTTCAATCATCGCCATATCAGCGTTATCACCTAAACGATTACCAAGCTTAATAATACGTGTATAACCACCTGGTCTATCTCCTACTTTCACAGCAACGTCTCTAAACAATTCTGTTACAGCATCCTTCTGACGCATACGCGCCATTACGATACGACGGTTATGCGTTGTATCTTCTTTGGATTTAGTAATCATTGGCTCTACAAACTGCTTAAGCGCTTTCGCCTTAGCAACAGTAGTGTTTATTCTTTTGTGCTCAATTAGGGAACAAGCCATGTTTGCCAACATAGATTTTCTATGTGCAGTTTGTCTTCCTAAGTGATTTACTTTTTTTCCGTGTCTCATGACCTTTTTTTTATCATCTTGCTACTAAACTCGGCTTACGAGGAGCAAAATATGATTAATTAATCCTTATCTAATTTATATTTTGAAAGATCCATTCCGAAATTTAACCCCTTCACATTCACTAACTCTTCTAATTCAGTCAATGATTTTTTACCGAAGTTTCTAAATTTCATTAGGTCATTCTTGTTGAATGATACTAAGTCACCCAAGGTATCAACTTCTGCGGCTTTCAAACAGTTAAGTGCACGAACACTAAGGTCCATATCAACTAATTTCGTTTTAAGCAACTGACGCATATGAAGTGATTCTTCATCATAAGTTTCAGTTTGTGCTATTTCATCAGCTTCTAGCGTAATACGCTCATCACTAAATAACATAAAGTGATGAATAAGTGTTTTCGCTGCTTCTGTTAACGCATCCTTTGGGTTAATAGAGCCATCAGTGATGATTTCAAAAACTAATTTTTCATAATCTGTTTTCTGCTCTACACGGAAGTTTTCAATACTGTACTTCACGTTCTTAATAGGCGTATAGATAGAATCTGTGAAGATTGTGCCTAAAGGCGCATTTGCCTTTTTGTTCTCTTCAGCAGGAACATATCCTCTACCTTTTTCTACTGTAATTTCAAAGTTAAGGTTCACCTTAGCGTCCATATTACAGATCACCAAGTCTGGATTCAATACTTGAAAACCAGAAATGAACTTTTGGAAATCACCAGCAGTTAATTGCTCATTATTATTTACTGAAATCGTAACCGTTTCGTTATCAATTTCGTCAATTTGTCTCTTAAAACGTACTTGTTTAAGATTTAGAATGATTTCGGTTACGTCCTCTACCACTCCAGCAATTGTTGAAAATTCATGATCAACACCCTCGATACGTATCGAAGTTATTGCAAATCCTTCTAATGAAGAAAGTAATACTCGTCTTAATGCGTTACCTACGGTTAATCCATATCCTGGTTCCAAAGGGCGAAATTCAAATTTCCCTTCGAAATCAGTTGAATTAATCATGATAACTTTATCAGGCTTCTGAAAACTAAATACTGCCATAGTGTTGCTCCCTTATTTTTAATTATTTAGAATATAATTCTACGATAAACTGCTCGTTTATGTTTTCTGGAATTTGAAGACGCTGCGGTATAGAAACAAATGTTCCTTGTTTAGTCTCCGTATTCCATGTAATCCACTCATATACTTGACTAGCATTCGCCAATGAATTCTCAATTGTTTCAAGAGATTTAGATTTCTCTCTTACAGCAACCACATCACCAGGTTGTACTTGATATGAAGGGATATTTACTTTATTACCATTCACAGTTATGTGACGGTGAGATACCAATTGTCTTGCTGCTGGACGACCCGGAGCAATACCCATACGGTACACTACATTGTCTAAACGCGACTCACACAATTGAAGCAAAACAGCACCTGTGATTCCAGGAGCAGCAGTTGCTTTTTTAAACATATTTCTGAACTGACGCTCAAGGATACCATATGTATACTTCGCCTTCTGCTTTTCAGCTAATTGAATTGCATATTCAGATTTTTTTCCACGACGACGGTTATTTCCGTGTTGCCCTGGAGGGTAATTTCTTTTTTCGAAGGATTTATCTTCGCCATAAATAGCTTCGCCAAACTTACGCGCTATTTTAGTTTTTGGACCAGTATATCTTGCCATTTCTAAGTGTTTTTGAAGGTGAAACTAAATTAAGGTCTTACGTTAATCCTCTAGCTTCTTATACCCTTCAGTTGATATTAATTAATATATAAGTGTTTCGATGTTCCTTTAAAAGAACATCGAAACAATAAATTAAACTCTACGTCTTTTTGGAGGACGACATCCATTATGTGGCATTGGTGTAACATCAATAATTTCTGTTACTTCAATTCCATT
>JBLHGH010000087.1:0-8282 GCA_047615425.1 Candidatus Latescibacterota bacterium | reverse complement strand
TATGAGACCGTTGTTAATGGGCAAAAAAAATATTTTATATTACCTATAAAAGATTTTGAAAATAATTCCTCTGAGTATTTAGATATAAATAATTATAATAAAATGATTCGTTTTGCGAATCATGCACGAAACTTATTAGGCAAAGAAAACATTGCTATTGAAGAGGAATAAACAATAGAAATGTAGTTTTTAAACATAAAAAACTCTAAACGAATTCAAATGCTCAATCAAAGAACAACCGAATGAATCATAAGACTAAAAAAAAACACTATTGACAACACTGTATGAAATTAATTACTAGTGCCAGCCTGCTTACGAAAATCCTCGCGGATTTTCTATTCGATGTAAGTCTTCAAACTAATGTTTACCAGAGATAGTCATTTTAATGATATAAAATCAAAAGAGAATACGTCTTGGAATCAAACTTTATTTTCATCTAAAAGAAATCGATGTTCAACGTTTGAAATGATTTCCAATGACCGATCGGTCAACATTAGGCTGACATTCCAAAAGAAATTGAAATCAAAGGAGAATTCATGCAAGGATTCAAATGGATGGATAAAAATGGACAAAATTTATTAATCTTGTCAAAAAAAATGACCAGTTGAAGAAAAAGAAAGTATATATACTGAAGATCCTGAATTTTCAACATTCATTTATGCAGATCAATATGTTATACAAAATAATAAAATTGAAATTTTAAAAGAATATCTTCGTGATAGGGCTGTATATATTAATAAGAGGGTTCTAGTCAAGCTCATCCTCGTCTGCACGTTTGAGCAGCTTTTCGTCAATAGTTTTACTCGCCTTAGCGCCGAGTTTTTTCAAACGCTCAACACGTGTTACTAGGTTCCCTTTACCAGTAAGTTTCTTCATGGCATTCTCATAACTCCCTTGAACCGTTCCAATTTGCTTTCCAACTTTAATGAGTTCATCGGTCAGATTGGTGAACGAATCATACAAAGCGCCAGCTTGTGTAGCAATTTCAATTGCATTTTGCTGCTGTTTTTGGTTGTTCCACATACTGTCTATGGTACGTAATGTTGCCAATAGTGTAGTAGGGGTTACAATGACAATGTTCTTTTCGAAGGCCCAGTTATAGATGTTGTTATCTTGATTTATCGCAATGGCGAAGGCTGGTTCAATTGGAACGAATAGCAGTACAAAGTCTGGACTCTCAATCTGATAAATATCCTGATAGTTCTTTTCACTTAGTTGATCGATATGCTTCTTTAGGGATCCAATATGCTCTTTTAAAAAGCCTTTACGCAAATCATCGTCTTCCTCATTTACAAAACGTTCATAGGCTACTAAAGAGACCTTGGAATCAATAATCATACGTTTATTATCCGGAAGATGTAGCACAACATCTGGAAGGACACGTTTTCCTTCTTCCGTAGTAAAACTAGTTTGTACAAAATATTCACGATCCTTTTCAAGTCCGCTTTTTTCTAAAACTCGTTCCAAAACAAGTTCGCCCCAATTCCCTTGTATCTTCGAGTCACCTTTAAGCGCCTTCGTAAGATTGGTAGCCTCTTTACTCATCTGCTCATTAAGCTCTTTGAGTCCAATGATTTGTTGCCGTAGCATGGCGTGCCTATCAATACTTTCCTTATGACTCTCATCAACCTTCTTTTCAAACTTTTCAATCTTTTCCTGAAGGGGTTTTAAGATACCGTCAATATTTTCTTTATTCTGCTTGGTGAATTTTTCAGATTTGCTTTCTAAAATTTTATTAGCCAGATTTTCGAATTCCTTAGTGAACTTTTCCTGAAGTTTTTCCAGTTCCTGTTTTTGATCGCGTAGCTTGGCCTCAATATTTTCGAACTCAGCATTGCGTTTTGTCAATTCTAAACTCAAGAAATCTTTTTCTTTCCGGATAGCTTCACGATCGTTTATTGCGTCTTCAAATCGTTCATCTAGCCGCTCCGTTTGATCCTTGGATTGCGCCAATCGCTCTTCCAATTTACTGCTTTCTCCCTTGTGCTTTAGGCGTGCAAAGAGATTGCCTATAAATGCACCAACCAAGATGCAAAAGGCTGCAAGAAGAAGAAAAAGAAAGGTTTCACTCATGAAAATAGTTATGAAAAGTAAAGATAAGAGTTAATGCGATAAAAGGCTATAGGCAGATGTCAAAAGCGTAGAAATTTATTAACTTCGAATTGAGAACCTTCCTGTCTCTTTATCAAAATCAATAGTTTCCTTTGGAAATAGTGCGTCAAAACAACCTGCGTTGATTAAGTTCTTAGGTGTGTCGAAGAAGTTATTATGTGGCGTCATAACTAGCATGGTATCGGTTAGCTGAATAGCCAAATCTATTTCGTGTGTAGAAAATAAAATTGTTTTTTGTGTTTCCGAAGCAAGCCTCCGAAGCAATTTTAGAATATAAGCACGATGATATAAATCCAGATGTGTTGTGGGTTCATCCAAAATGATAATTGGTGTGTCCTGTGCCAATGCTCGGGCTATTAGAACGCGTTGTAATTGTCCATCACTTAGTTCATAGCACTTCCTCTGTTTAAGATTTACTATTTCTGTTGCTTCCAGCGCGAATAGAATTGCTGTTTTGTCCTTTTCTGAAAGTGTCCCTAGCCAATTGGTATGCGGTTGTCTGCCTAAGGATACTAACTCCAATACCGAAAGGTTTTTTGATGCGGGTGGTTCCGTTAGCACCACGCTAAGTTTTGTTGCAAGCATTAAGGGGTTTAATGTGTTTAATCCTTGCCCATTGATTAGTATATCTCCGCCTAAGAAGGGTTGCATCCCTGTAAGTGATCGTAATAAGGTTGACTTTCCAATGCCATTTGCGCCAACCAATCCAACCAGTTGTCCCTTCGGCACACTGAAGTTAATTCCTTCAGAAACGGTCGTAAGCTTCTTCTTAAACTTATACCCAATGTTTAAGTTCGTCGCTTCAAGTACGCTGTGTTTTTCTTCCGAAGTCATTAAAATAATAATTTACGTTTTCTAACCAAGAGCCAAATTACAACAGGAGCTCCAATAAGCGATGTAATGGCATTTATAGGTAAGGTATACTCGCTAAATGGCAGTTGCGCTATTGTGTCGCAAACCAGCATCAAAATACCGCCACAGAGCATAACTGCCGGCAGTAAAATAAAGTGATTAGATGTTTTTACAAATTGGCGTGTGAGATGCGGTACCGCAAGGCCAACAAAGGCTATGGGGCCAGCGAAGGCAGTAATTCCGCCTGCTAGTAAACTAGTAGCAATAATTATGAGGAGCGTATTTGTTTTTATCTTAAGTCCCACACTCTTGGCATAATTTTCTCCAAGTAGAAGCGCATTGAGTGCTTTTCCAGTACGTAGACTCAAGCCAATCCCAATGACAAAGCAAACGCTAAGAATTGTAAGACCGTTCCAAGATTGATTTCCTAAACTTCCAAACGACCAAAAAATATATTGCTGTAATTGTTCTGCATTACTGAAATAGGAGAGTACTCCAACCACGGCACCTGTTACGCTTCCGAACATGAGTCCGATGATAAGAATTGCCATAGTATCTTTGATTCGAAAACTAACGGCTAGTACCGCCAGTAATACAATAAAACTACCGAAGGCAGAGGCGAGTATCATGCTCCATTCGCTAAGCATGATACTACCAAAAATACCGCCAAATGTGCCAGCGCCAAGCAGTAAAATAGCAACACCCAAGCTAGCACCACTACTAAGCCCTAAAACAAAGGGTCCTGCTAGCGGATTCCGAAATAAGGTTTGCATTAACAGACCAGAAACTGCCAAGCCACTTCCTGCTAATACAGCGGTTATGGCCTTTGGCACACGGTATTCGGTAATGATGAACTGTTGTGTTGCATTAGTAATGTCTTGTCCAATAACACTTAAAAGCACTTCTTTTAGTGGTATGAAAATTGATCCAAGACTGATGTTTGTGAGAAATGTGAGAATAAAAATGATGCCTAAAATAGCAAAGAGTCCTTTATATGTTTGCGTTTTTTGCATCATTCTAAGGGACTGAAAAAGTATAATTCGTGTTCAGGAAGTACTTCGGGATGAAGTATCTTAATAATGTCTTTTAATACAATATCGGGTCTGTTGGGTGCCAATTCATAATACAAGACGCCGCCTGATGCTCCCTTTTTTGTTGTAAAGCTATAGACTTTTTGGTTTTTGAAGGCGTCAAACCCGGCATACGCAGCGTGCATTTCTTTCATTTGTTCCAAACTTGTGAATTGTCCGGGGCCTATCCAAAAATCAGCGTTTTGTCCTTTTGTCAATACGGCCTCTATACTAAGTGATAGACTTCCGGTTCCTTCAGAATCTTCCCAAAGATATTGGGCATTGGCATCATCAATAAATTGTGCAGCCCAGCTATTTCCTTGTGGTAAATACCAAACATCGCGATACATGGCACCACTTAGAACGGTAGGTCTGGTTTTAGCTGAAGCTACTTTGTGTTTGGCTTCATTATATGTTGTTTCTATGCTTTTAAAAAGACTATCTGCCTCTTTTTCCTTCCCATAGAGCGCTCCGAAAAACTTAATCCATTCGGCTTTCCCTAAGGGATGCGTTTCAGTCCAGTCACCATTGTACATGACTGGAATCCTCATTTGCCGGAGTGTATTGAAGGTAGTGTTGTTGCCGTCCACTGCAAAGCCAACAACCACGTCTGGCTTGAGTGTGAGCAAAACTTCCGTATTGAGGTCTTCATTTTTACCTAACTCTTTAATTTTTTCTTCTGTTATAAGCGTTCTTGTTTTTTCTGAAGAAATATAGCCTAGGTTTGGAAACCCTACTAAGGTTTTTTCCACGCCTAGCATTTCTAATGAAGGAATATGTGTGGTGGAAGTGACCACTATGTTTTTTACGGGAACTTCAATAATCGCATCATATGAATATTGTGTTGCAAAATTCTTCTTGTTTTTAACCAGCGCATATTTGAAGGTCTTTTCTGAGCCTGGCCACGGATTAGAAACATGGATGACTTTATGGTTAGGAAATGCTTCAATTGTAAAGCCTTCAGCATAAGCCAAGCCATTATCAGCTTTTTTGTTTAATGCTATTTCTGGAGCTTCTACCTTTTCCTTACACGAAATTGTGAGAAATAGTAATATTGCAAAAATTATTAAATAACGCATGTTCAAAAATAGTAATATTTGTTTGTAACCCATAATAAAATAGTACTTTCGCCATGAATTTTGGTGAGTGCATAACTCTTAAAAGGGAATTCGGTTAAATACCGAAGCTGTTCCCGCAACTGTAAGTCGTTCTGAGCGTATTCAGAATAGTGAAACTTCAAACCACTGTCCTTTATTGGATGGGAAGGCACACAAAGACGAGCCAGGAGACCTGCCTTGATTCAATAGTCTAACTTTCGGGATAAAAGTTTATGACGGTATGTTATTTGGAAATCAAGTAAGTCTTGAGCGCCATCTAATATTGTTGTCCTTTCCCGAGCAAATTTTATAAAATGAAAAACATTTTTTTATTGCTCCTTTGTTTATGCTTTATTGGTGCTTTACACGCACAACAAACCACAAAAATTTCAGAATTAGATTCGGTCGTAATTGATTCGAAAATGAAACGTTCTCGCAAAAACAGCGGAAAACTCATTACTACCATTACCAAAGAGATGCTTGCTGCTAATCCTGGACAAAGCGTGGCCGCTTTGATAAACCAAGTTTCTGGCATTGAAATTAACGGAAGTAGCAGTAATGCCGGTCAAAGTTTAAGTTATTTCGCACGCGGAGGAAACAGTCGGCAGGTGGTTATTTTGGTTGATGGAGTGCCGCTAACAGATCCATCAGGTATTTCAAATGTATATGATTTGCGTTTGGTTGCTGCCAGTTCTGTTTCAAAAATTGAAATCATGAAGGGTGCTTCTAGTGTTTTATATGGTAGTGGTGCAGGAACTGCTGTTATTAGCATCTCTACGAAAGCCGCCTCAAAGGAGCCAATTGCTGCTACATTTACTACTTCATTAGGAAGTAATAGTGCTTCTGAAGTTGATAAAAAAACATATAAGATTGCCGAGTTTTCCAATGCTGCCAGGATTCACGGAAAATTGAATAAATTCTTCTATGGTGTAGATTTCAGTCATCGTTTTGTAGACGGTCTTTCGGCCATTGCGGCTCCTGAAAATAAAGAGGCCTTTGACTCTGATGATTTCGATACTTTTAATACACGCGTTAACCTTGGACTGAACCTGTCAGATAATGTAACTGTGAGTCGGTTTATAAGCCTTGACAAGTTTAAAGCAGGCTTCGATGATTTTGGCTTTTTGGATGCAGATAATCGTTCAATAAGCAAACAAGTAAGGACGGGTGGAAACCTTCAATGGAAGTATACAAAAGGGATGTTGGTCATTAATGATAGTTATAGCGAGATTGAACGCGAGATAGTCTCATCATTCCCTACAAAATATGATGCAAAGAATTATACGATAGATGCCTATACCACGTACAAATTCGCACCTTCATTTAGTGCATTAATTGGTCTGCAATATGTGGATTCGGAATTTAATTCATTCGCCGTGCCTTTCGGAGAAAGCAACTTTGAACGACAGATAGACGCTGAAACTGCGAATCATCAGAGTATTGACCCTTATATTAATACAACATATACATCTAATTTTGGATTGGCAGTGGCCGCAGGAGCAAGATTGAATAATCATAGTGAATATGGTTCCCATGTGGTTTATAACGTGAACCCATTTTATCGTTTTGGTTTTGAAACCAGTGCTTTAAAAGTATTAGGTTCTTTTAGCACGGCTTATATTAGACCATCGTTATTTCAACTACATGACCCTTTCTACGGGAATTTAGAATTGCAACCAGAAGAGAATACTACTATAGAAGGGGGTGCGGAGTATACTAACGATAGTGGTTTTAGAGCGAGTGTTGTTTATTTCAATAGAACTGAAAATAGTTTTGTTGATTTCGTAATAGTAGATCCTGACCTTTTTATCTATCAGTACCAGAATGTGAATTCAGAATTTACGGCAAGCGGAGTAGAAGTGGAAGTTGCCAAAAGATTTGGTTCGAAGTTCCATGTTCTTGCGAATTATACCAATACAACGCCAGATGCAAATTTTGCCCTTCGAATTCCAACACACAAGGCTAATTTGATATTGACGTATGTACTCGGCAAAGCTACTAATCTAGGATTGACATATCAGTATGTTGGTGAACGCGATGATACTTTCTTTAATTCAGAAACTTTTGAAAGTGAGATTACTACATTAGAGAGTTACAACTTGTTAGGATTATCGTTTTCGAATCAAGTGTCTAAAAATGTGAAGGTTTTTGGAAGTGTCTCCAACGCCCTGAATAGTGAATATGAAGAGCTGTATCGCTATCAAACATTGGGAAGAAATTTCCGACTCGGATTACAGCTTACTTTTTAAAAAAGCTAGTTTCAGCAATCATTACCCCATCTAAAATAGAGTACATCTTGCTGTCGCCTATTTGTTCAGTAAAATTTGCTTGCGTAGCTGGTTGTGGTGCAGAAAATATTATGTTTAGTGCTGCGGCCAGTAATGGTTCATTAGCATCACCTAAAGTGCCAAGATTAGAAAAATCTTCGTTAAGCATAACATCTGGAGGTAAACCTTCGTCAAAATCTGTCATGCCATTTTTGTTTGCGGTCTTAAAGACCAGCGGTAACATGGCATAGGTATGATTAATATTGGCGCCTTGACGTTGGAAATTATCAGAATCATAAAGTAAAAAAGAAGCTTGGTATTTCCCAGTGGTAAAATCACCTACTTGTACAACATCTATATATGGACTTAAACTATTAATTATCAATTCACTTGCCGAGGCTGTTCTTGCGGTTGTAAGGACAAAAAGGCGATTCAATCCAAGACTATTTATAGCAGCTCCATTGCTAATGGTATTGTCAAATAACCCATCACTTGCAAACTCACCTTGCAGGTCTGCATTCCATTGTTCGGTATAAAAGATTTGACCATTAAACTGTCCAGTAATCATTCCGGCTAAATCTACAGCAGTTGCCACAGAACCACCTCCGTTATAACGTAAGTCTAGAATCAATTCGGTTATTCCGTCTGTCTGAAACTGACCGAAGACATTATTTAATTGTGTGTCAAAATCACGAACAAATCCCGTGTAGTGCATATATCCAATGGGCTGTCCTTCTACCATAAGCGTCTGAGCTAATTGCACTGGATTTTCGGTAATCTCTGTTTTAAGGAGTGTGATTTCTTCAGCTATTGGTGTGATATCGGTTCCGTCGAATGTCGCAAGTCCGATGGTGTATGTATCTGGCGCAAGTAAGTCGCCAAAA
>JBLHGH010000086.1:0-8325 GCA_047615425.1 Candidatus Latescibacterota bacterium | reverse complement strand
GGAAGTGCTTGCATTGGTCAGTAGCCCAAACTTCGACCCTAATCTATTGTGTGGTTCAGAACGTGGTAAGAACTACACCGTTCTCGCAAACGATCCATTAAAGCCGCTTTTTAATCGAGCAGTAATGGCTCAATATCCTCCAGGATCCACATTTAAACCGGTGACTGCGGCTATTGCCATGCAAGAAGGCGCTATAGAACCCGACTTCTCATATTTTTGCAATACCCTTTTTAGCATTCCGGGTTATACCCTTCATTGTTCTCATAATCACCCATCAGCGCAAAACGTTCAACAAGGCATACAACATTCTTGCAATCCATACTTCTGGCAAACATTCAAAAACACATTAGAGATTGGAACGTACAATAACACCGGAGAGAGTTATGCAAAATGGCACGAGTACACGCAAAAAATGGGCTTAGGTCACACACTAGGGATTTATATGGTGCTGGTCGATGGCGCGCAGTTACTATTATATCATTAGCGATAGGTCAAGGGGAAATTTTAACTACTCCTTTACAATTAGCAAACTTGTATGCTACGCTAGCCAATCGAGGATACTATATTACCCCGCATTTAGTAAAGAGAATAAATGAACGGGATAATGATAAACCTGAAAGACATGAAACAGGTATCGATAAACATTATTTTGATGTCATTGCCGAAGGCTTGCAGCTTGTGGTTGAGGAGGGAACAGGTAGACGATCAAAAATACCGAATTTAACTTTTGGAGGGAAAACCGGAACTGCTCAAAATCCACACGGAGAAGATCACTCTATTTTTGCCGGATTTGCCCCAATTGTCAATCCTAAAATAGCTGTCGCTGTAGTGGTGGAAAACGCCGGAGGAGGATCAAAATATGCCGCTCCTATAGCTAGTTTAATAGCAGAAATGTACCTCCACGACACCATTGCTAAGAGTCGGTTTTATTTCGAAAAAGTCATTTTAGATGCCAACCTAACTGAACTAGAAGAAGAAGTAATCGCAGAGGAGGCCGACACCCCATGAGAAGTGATGGTTTTATAAATAGCATTGACTGGGTCTTGATAGGCCTATACTTATTGTTAGCTACGCTGGGATTGGCCTTTGTGTATTCTACTACATATATCGCTAGTGACCCTTCTTTTTTCAATTTCACAACTTCCTATGGAAGACAATTCATTTGGCTATGCATTAGCTTAATTGTTGGGATGTTTATCGTGGTGATTGACTATAAATTTTACACTTCATTCGCCTATATCATATTTGGTTTAATCATGCTATTGCTGGCTTCGGTGCTAATTTTTGGTGTAGAGATTAATGGGTCCAAATCATGGTTCGCTTTGGGGTCCTTTCGTTTTCAACCAGCAGAATTAGCCAAGTTCGCTACATGCCTGGCTTTAGCAAAAGTAATGACAGGGGTGAACGTTAACCTAAAAACCTGGACAGGGAAGTTTAAAGCCTTAACGGTTTTACTTATCCCTATTGGCTTAATTCTAATGCAGGGTGATGTGGGTTCAGCTATTGTGTTTGCAGGGTTAATTTTTGTACTCCATCGAGAAGGTCTAGAATCTGCTTATCTCATCGTAGGCTTTGGATCAATATTCCTATCGGTTATGGCCTTGCTTTATCATCCCTTAGCTTTGTTATTCTTTTATGGTCTGCTTTTTTCCTTGGTCATTTATTACAATAGAAAGGCTAAACAACCTATCATTGCCTTACTACTTATTCTAATTGGCGGCTTAACTTACGCCTACCTATACAAGAACTACATTCTTCAATTCTTTCCATGGGAAGTGTTTGGAATTGACATACAGCAATACCTATTCTTGTTTATTCCAGTGATAATCTTAATCCTAGTTGGTTACTTTATTTTCCTCAAACGAAAGAAATGGCTGCCTGCTTCTATGGTCATTTTTCTAATAGTGGGCATGTATACTTTCTCTGTTGATTTTATGTTTAACAACGTATTAAAGCAACACCATCGAGATAGAATTAACTTGATATTGGGTAAGATAGAAGATCATTCTGGTGCTGGATATAACTTGTTTCAATCGAAGGTGGCTATCGGTTCCGGTGGAATGTTTGGCAAAGGGTATCTGCAAGGAACACAAACTTTGCTTAATTATGTTCCAGAGCAATCTACCGATTTCATATTCACCTCAGTGGCCGAGCAATTTGGCTTTGTAGGAAGCTTCTTTATCATTCTGCTTTATGTGGTCTTGCTCCTGCGAATTATCCAAGTGGCTGAGCGACAGCGATCTACTCTAGCCCGAGTCTATGGCTATGGGGTGGCCAGTATTCTGTTCGTTCACTTTGCCGTTAATGTCGGGATGACTATAGGCTTGGTTCCTGTAATTGGAATACCTCTACCCTTTTTCAGTTATGGAGGAAGTTCCTTGCTAAGTTTTACTATACTGCTCTTTGTGTTAATCAAATTTGATACCGAGCGCTTAAGCGTCCTTCGTTAATTTTTGGTGTTTTCTTGAATGTACATTTCTAATTTTTTCTTGTTAGAAAGCAAACTTAACTGATCAGATAGCCAGTAGTAATTCTGTGCATCAAAGACTTTTGTATAAGCAAAAATAGCGTACGCTACTCTATTGTTTTCCTGTTCAAACAGCTCACAAATTCTCGAATTTTGATAACTTGTTAAGCAGTTTGTATCGGCTATTTTTTGTGCTAGTTCCAGGCGTTTCGCCTCAGATTTCTCCTTAGTAAGCATAGCAAAGCCATTTTTAAAACTCAACTCTGTGAGCGGACTTTCACAAGCCCCTTTTTCCAAAGACCATGAAGGGGTGAGCATTTCTCGATCTTCAAAGTTAGACTCATATTGTGCATCCAGCAAAGCTTGCTCTTCCTGCGTAACAAGCTTAGCGCTTTTGCAAGCACCCAAACTAAACAGGCTAATTACTAATAGGGCTTTGATAAAATTTCTCATATAAAAAATGCCAACTTGACAGTTGGCATTAGTATTTAAATTTATAAATTAAAGACTAGTTATTCAAGTAGTCATCCAAATCTTCTGTGCTACTGTCCCATTCAAAAGCATCATTTACTTGAAAATAATTATGCTGATCGATGCAGTATGAATATGCATACTTTGCATAGTCTAGTTTATTGTCTTCCCACTCTAGAGCATCCATTACTTTTTTAACTTGACTAACCATTAAACAACTTGGGCCAGTGGCCTGCTTGGCAATCGCTAATTTTTCTTCATCAAAACTCTTCTTGTCCATACTGCTCAATAAAGCTGAAAAGCTACCTGGGCCCATTAAAGGACAAGATGGTTCTTCTATTACAACCATTCGAGCGGGAGCAACAGTTGTTGTTGTAGTAGTACTAGTGTGTGTTGAATTACCAAAGCCATCATTAACATTTACGTTGACGCCCATATTAAAGCCTCCTACATTCACGCCTACATTTACATTGTCAGAATTTCCCATGTTATGCGTGGTGGTTGTTTCCGTTACTTGAACGCCTAAGACTGGCACTGGCATAGGTCTCGTATTATAATTCACTACAGTAACATTCGTAGGTGGTGGCAGAGCCGTTGCCACTGGAGTAAAGTTATAAGCCTTCATTACTAAGTTTCCTTTTTTATCATACTTGATCTTGTATGTAACATCACAAGGATTACATTCAGGACCAGAAATATTAAGAAACTTCTTTTCTATTTCTCCAAGACTAGCATCATTAAAAATAATTTTTGAGGCGTAATAGTCAGCGTTTAAAGCTTCCATTCGAACATTCGTTTCTGGCTGTTCGTTTTGACGAATTCCATTAAGAATTAAATAGAATGGTAGGCCGTCTTCAGAAAAGACAGTAAGGTTATTTTGAGCAAAACTAAAGTCTGCAAACGCTAGCAGACCAATCAATACTAGTAGTACTTTATTCATGGGTTTATTTTTTATTTTACAAATATAACTGTCCTTGACAAATTATTTAGTCTACTTGACTAAATAATTCTCGTATGGCATTCTAGAAGCCAAAGACCGTGCCAATGTGAGTTCGTCTGTATATTCCAACTCTCCACCAAAGGAAACTCCTCGGGCAATAGTGGTTAATTTTAAGTCATATTCTTGCAAGACCTTAGAAATATAATAGATAGTTGTGTCCCCTTCCATGGTTGGACTTATGGCCATGATAACTTCTTTAACCTCATCAATTGGAATGCGATCGACCAAAGATTGAATATTTAACTCATCTGGACCAATACCATTCACGGGAGAAATAATTCCCCCCAATACGTGATACAAACCTCTATAGGTTCCTGTATTCTCTATAGCGATGACATCGCGAATGTTCTCTACCACACAAACTACTGCCTGGTCTCTATTTGCATTTGCACAGATCTCACAGATACTATTGTCACTGTAATTGTTACATTTTGTGCAAGTCTTAATCTCGCTTCGCATTTTTTTAATGGTATCACTAAAGAAACCCACCTTATCCTCTTCCTGTTTGAGTATGTGCAGGATTAAACGCAAGGCGGTTTTTTCACCGATACCTGGCAATTTCTTAAATTCTGCCACTGCTGCGGCAATCAACTTGGATGGATAATTCATTTTATTAGTTCTGGTTCTTTATATCCCAACTCAGGTAATAGATGCTATTCTCTACTAAGATAGTATCCATTTGGAAAGCTTTTATAATCTTACTCCCATTTTCTGCTGCTGGTCGAGCATAATCCAATACTTTCAAATCGAATTGCTCCTCATTCTTCTGACTATAAACAACTAATACAGGCTTATCGTTTACTTCATCCAAAATTAATGCTGGGACCTTTTGTTCTAACAACAAGTCTATTTGTGCTTTGGCTTGATTCTCGGCTGTTCTCGACATCTTACAATTAAATAAAGGTAAGCCTGAATGCGCACTCAGCTGCATCCAAAATTCGGTCCACTTTGGTTGATCATCAATAGTAATATTATAATCCTCAGAACCTACTTGAACCGCAGGAATGGTGTAAATGGCTTGATAGGCAGAGTAATCAATTTGCTTATCAACGCTTTCAAACTTTTCCGATAGAAGTTCTTTTTGAAATACGTTTGGCTCATGAACGGTACTTTGATAGACCATGGCGTCCTTAGTGTCAATTGCCAAAACTATTATTAACAGCATTGCCACCATAAAGCCAAATTTCTTATTTTGCCCATTTAGAGAGTCATAGACTTTAAAGAATAAACCACAAGCAAGAATAGAGACGATCCAAAACCCGATCCAAGAGAATCTTCCTAAGCATCTAAATTGGGTAATGATGTCCACGTGTTTATAGAGGTAGAAGAAGGGTGAAAATACATTGTCAAAGGACAATGGGATCACACCTAGTTTAATGTAGATTCCTGATGCCGTAGCATAGTTAACAATTGCCGTAATAATCAAAGCAAACAGAAAGGAATTTTTATAGATTCGCTTCAAGAAAGGTGAAATCGACTGTTTTGCCCACAACTTCAGGTAGCCCATGTAAAGGAAGGCAATCAGGAGAACTCCCCATGTGAAATTGCCCCAAAACCCTTGAGATTCGCTAGGGATTTCATGAGAGGACTTACAACTTTTGATAATGGGAAAAAGACTGTTAAACCTATACGGCGAAAAAATAGCCTCAGGAGTAAACTTCCATTCAATCCAATCAAAGCCTGAAGCAGTTGCTCTTCGCAATGAAGCATAGTCGTCAATAAATTGGATCAGAAAGTAAAAGCTCAAGCCACCAAACAAGGCGGTAAAAACAAAAGTAAAAAGGGCTTTCCATTTAAAATTTCGCTGACGAAAGCCCTCAACAATAAAGAGGGTGAAAACAAAAACGCCCAACGAAAGTGCAATTATTGGCACATAATAAATATGAGCGAATGCAGAAAACACAATCAAAGTAAAAATGGATCCAACAATCCTGATAAACTCTTTGCTACTTCCTTCTTGCCAATACTTATGGATATATCGAAAGAGGAGAATTAGTGCTAACAAAACTGAAGAGAGCGATAAGTTGTATACCCCATAAAGCAACTTGAGGATCTGCGGATTAATCCAGGAAAAAGCAATAGCCAATAAAATCGCAAAGAGGACTTTACCCTTAGCATAAGGTTCTATCAGTTTGTAAAACAATAAGGGAGTACAAAGTAAATTGAATAAGAAAAAGTAATTATGGATCGCGATACTATTTCCTTCAATAGAAATGATGTGGGTATTAATCCACCGTAAAGGCATGGAAAGCAATGGTGTGTTATCCGTAAAAAATATATACTCCCCGAAAGGGTAATTCATTTGGGTGAAATGCCAAGGCCCAAGAGCACTAGGTTCTTGTGCAATAAACTGGGTATATGTGAAATAATTTTTTAATCCATCATATATATTCGTAAACATGTAGGCGTTTGGATCAAAGATTATTTTGCTAAAAACGATCAAAATAAAAATGACTTGTACAATAGCCAAGACAATAATGGGGCGTGATAGAATTTTATTATAAATTTGTCTATACATTAATCCAACAGATATTTATCAATTAGCCATTATAACGCCCTGCTTTAACCCTGTAAATAATTGGGTTGAGAACTATCTTGACTCTTGCAAAAGTATTGAAAAGTTGTTGAATAAGGTATCTATCAAATGGATTTTAGTAAATGATGGCTCTACACAAAACATGTCGAATGATTTTATCGATAGGATAAGCAAAGATTTAAGTCATTTTCAATACATCAATCTACTCTCAAACAAAGGAAAGGGATATGCTACCCGTAAGGGCATGCAGCAAGTGGATGCTGATGGGTATATATATACAGACATCGATTTCCCTTATCAAAACGACGATATTGTTCGAATGCTCAAAGCTTTGCAAGATGGTGCAGACTTGGTTATTGCCAAACGAAGTGAGCAGTACTACTCTAAGGTGTCGGCCAGCAGAACGTGGATTTCCAAAAGATTTAAAGGCCTTATTCGCCTTCTATTTAATATCCCAACCACGGATACACAAGCAGGATTAAAAGGATTGTCTCCTAAGGCCAAAAACCTCTTACTTCAAACCAAAGTGGATCGCTACTTGTTTGATCTTGAATTAGTAAAGCTGTGTGCTAAGAAAAACTTAAAAATAGTGGAGCTTCAGGTTCAGCTAAAAGAAGGGGTAGTTCTTTCTAAAGTCTCATACAAGGTCTTGTTTACCGAATTTTTCAACCTCCTTCGAATCTTTTTTCGGTAATGGCTCAGGTAAAATCATACTTGCCATCTATTATCCTATTAGGAAGCATTCTCTTTCTTTGGATAATGCGTTGGGATAGTTTGACCTTGCCCTATTTCTGGGATGAAATGGGCGTATACGGAAATGGTGTTCAATATCTGTACCAAAACGGTATTGGCATTCTCCCCCATTCGCTTCCACCTGAATTGTCTCGAGGACACCCTTTATTTTTTTACACCTTGCATGCTAGTGTTCTAAAAGTTTTTGGCAACAGTTTGTTCGTGTCTCATAGTTTTGCTCTGTTAATTTCCTCTTTAACTTTAATAAGCACCTACCTGCTGGCTAAAGAATTTATGTCAAAAATAGTAGCAGCAGGGTGTGTATTTCTATTACTTAGCCAGCCTATATTCATGGCTCAAAGTGGGCTTGTTATTCCTGAAATGGCAATCGCCTTAATAAGCACATTAGCTATTTTATCCTTTCTTAAAAAAGAATATCTAATTAGTGCCCTATTGCTCTGCACGGGTGTAATGATTAAGGAGTCTGTTATTCTTGTTGCCGCTTTTTTAGGATTTACATACCTCCTGCAGCTTCTTAGAACCAAACAGCTGATGAAGAACCTTACTCGTCTTTTAATTTTCACTTTACCCTTGTTTGTCTTTCTAATTTTTCTTCTAATTCAAAAATCCCAACATGGGTGGTACTTCTTCCCTTATCACACAGATATTATTCAAGAAGGAGCTTTTTCGGGATTCTGGGAAAGGCTTGAATTGCATTACAAATTTATGTTCTTTAAACAAGGCAGAAATCAGTGGTTGATTGCTGGGGTGCTGAGTGTGCTGAGTATTGCATTTTACAAAAACTCAAAGAAGCTAGGCTTGTTGCTTGCTTTTTTTATTGTCAATTTGCTAGTGTTTTCTTTTGCATTTTACATGGATCGTTACCTCTTGTATCTCTTTCCTATTTTAGTAGTTATTGTAGGAACAGGACTATACTTTATCTCTTTCAAAAATCCATTGATCAGCTTGCTTTTATTACTGTTGTTGTCTGCCTTTTCTTTAAGGGAGTTATCTGACCCTTCCTTTCGCTATGATGTTAGTTTGGCCTACGAAGATGTGGTACAAGTCCAGCAAGACGCAGCCGACTACTTATGTGATTTGCCGGAGGAGGAAATCCGC
>JBLHGH010000085.1:0-8473 GCA_047615425.1 Candidatus Latescibacterota bacterium | reverse complement strand
CCGTCTTTAGTTTTTTTGCATAAATGGTTAAATGAGGTCCTATGAGCTCAAACCAATTTACTGCGTTGTTCCTATTAATTAGGTAACAACCCGAACTTCAAGGATCTTCACATACAGTTAGAGCGGCATGTTGTAGATTTCCAATCTCCTCTAATAAAAATAAAAAAAAGCAGGCCTATAAGCCGGGTTCTGTCCTTAATAAAATTAAGTCCTTATCATTTATCTAGCCCCTTCATTACTAAAGGGGTCAATCTGTCTACCCTCCTGCATCGGGCGGGAACCCTCAAGCACAGGTTTATGTGACATTTCACCGCATAGAGTTTACCTGGTTTCACTACAGCTTAACCTGTACATTCTTTCTGTTGCACTAGTCCTAACTTCAATAAAATTGAAGTCGACGGCCGTTAGCCGCTATGCTTCCCTAAGGTGCCCGGACTTTCCTCCATGTACTAGAGCGAACTCAATTCATGGCGATAAGGCGGCCTGCTGCGCCAAAGGTAAATCAATGTTAATAAATACCGTAAAAAGGGACTTAGTATTTTTCAGAAACTAAACACACATAGTTATATTTGTTTTCGTACTATGGAACATTTTATCGTATCGGCTAGAAAGTATAGACCCACCGTTTTTAAAGACGTTGTAGGGCAACAGGCTATTACAAACACCCTTGAGAATGCCATAGAAAATGATCACCTGGCGCAGGCTTTGCTTTTTACAGGTCCTAGAGGTGTTGGAAAAACTACCTGTGCTCGTATTCTTGCAAAGAAAATTAATCAGGATGGTACAGAGCAGCTAGATGAAGATTTTGCTTTTAACATATTTGAACTAGATGCCGCATCCAATAATTCTGTAGATGATATTCGGGATTTGATAGCTCAGGTTCGTATTCCACCGCAAGTAGGCACTTATAAGGTATATATTATTGATGAAGTACATATGTTATCATCGGCGGCATTTAACGCATTCCTCAAAACACTAGAAGAGCCACCAAAACACGCTATATTTATCTTAGCAACTACCGAGAAACATAAAATTATCCCTACCATTTTATCGCGTTGTCAGATTTTTGATTTTAAAAGAATCACGGTAACCGATATCAAAGAACATTTAGCCGAAGTTGCCAAAGCGGAAGGTATTGATGCAGAAGACGACGCACTTCATATTATTGCTCAAAAGGCAGATGGTGCATTACGCGATGCACTTTCTATTTTTGACCGTGTAGTAAGTTTTTCTGGAAAACAATTGACGCGTGAAGCGGTTACCGAAAATTTGAATGTTTTAGATTATACCTACTATTTCAAGATTACCGATTTACTGCTTGCAAATGACATCCCAAAGGTTCTATTAGCGTATAATGAAATACTTTCAAAAGGATTTGACGGCCATCATTTTGTGATGGGTTTAGCCTCCCATTTTAGAGATCTAATGGTCTGTAAAAATCAGGAAACCATTTCACTATTAGAAGTTGGCGAACAGGTGAAAACAATGTACTTTGAACAAAGTAATAATACTGAGTCAACATTTTTAATGGATGCTATTGAGATTGCTAATACCTGTGATCTGAAATACAAAACCAGTAGAAATCAGCGATTACTGGTAGAGCTTTGTCTCATGCAATTGGCTTCATTAACGGCTGTTTCTGAAAAAAAAAATCCTAGTGTAAACGCAGGACGTTTCGTACTTCCCCCTTCTCATTTTAAACAAGCTGTCATTAGTCCGTCGGAACGCATTGACGCTGCGCAAGTTCCAGTAAATACTGTGCTACATGAATCAAAAGAAACCGAACAAAAAGCGAAGACATCGGCTATAAATGAGCCTTCGAAAACTGAAAAGGTTGAAATGAGCGAGGCATCTGTAGCGCCTACTGAAGAAATCAACCAAACCCCTCCTACCTCCCAGATTGTCCCTGAACGCGTTAACGAACGTCCTCAGATCATGGCAGAACGAAATGCGAAAAAAGTATCGGCCCTTTCATTAAAAAGCATTCAGAAAAAACAAGAATTTAAGCAGGAGCTGATAGCAAAGCAACCTGATGCTAAAAATTTACCTACAGAAACTTTTACGGAAGAAGAGATGATTACTGTTTGGAACGAATATTCAAAAGAAATTGAGAGCAAAGGACAATACAATTTATTATCTCACCTAACGATGGGTATTCCTAGATTAGAAAACACACTGATTCATCTTGAGTTTCCTAATGACACAATCAAGATTGAGGTGGAACGTGCGAAGTTTGAACTACTCGGGTTTCTGCGAGAAAAACTTCAGAATTACGATGTTGATCTATCTATTGAGGTAAATGAAGTTGCTGAAAAGCGTTACGTCTATACCACACGTGAGAAGTTTGAAAAACTGAATGAAAAGAACCCTTTGATGGATACGCTTCGAAAAGAATTTGATTTAGAAATATAGCACCTATTTTTCATGTATTTACTGAAGCATTCAGTCGTATTGACTCATTAAAACCATTAATTTATTAAACATTATACATGCTAGGTTTAAAACTTCCAACAGATCCGCGTTGGGTCAATATCGTAGAAAAGAACATTGAAGATATCTTGACAGATCACGCCTATTGTGAGCAGAAGGCTGCCTCCACTGCTATTTCATTTATAGTTTCATTTCCTGAATACTCAGGCCTTGTGCAAGAAATGATTGCACTTGTGAAGGAGGAGATTAGTCATTTTAAAATGGTTCATGACAGGATTTTAGAGCATGGATGGATAATGGGACGTGATAGAAAAGATGATTATGTCCTTCAGATAGTGAAATTCTTCCCTAAAGGAGGCAGCAGAACCACACAGTTGGTGCATCGACTATTATACGCCGCGTTGATTGAAGCTCGAAGTTGTGAACGCTTTAGACTCCTCAGTGAAGAACTAAAGGATAAAGAATTGGCAGAATTTTATAGAAAGCTTATGGTTTCTGAGGCCAACCACTATACCATGTTTCTAGGATTTGCTAGAGAATACGGAGAACGACACGAAGTTGATAAAAAATGGAATGAGCTGCTTAGTTTTGAGGCTGAAGTAATGAAAAATTTAGGAACCAACGAGACAATTCACGGATAACAATTATATTAGATAGATGAATCTTCTTAAAAAGGCACTAAATATAGTACATTTTAGAAGGAAAAATGTTAGCTCAAGGGATGATTGACATCAAAGCAGGCCATCAAGTAATCTAGTTGTCTTCATTGTATAAACTCTTAATGATGCCATCACTAAGACCTATTTTAGGCACGTATATACTCTTAGCGTTGCTCCATTTCATTGCCGATAAATAAATTCGTGTAGCTGGTATAATTACGTCTGCCCTATCAGGATTCATATTCAGGTTTGTAATACGCTCTTCGTAACTCATATTCTGAATACGTTCATAGTAATTTACCATATAGAAATAACTCAATGGGCGTCCAAATTTCACCCCACTCATCTTATATATATGATTAATATTCCCACCTGAACCTATAAGTTCTATCCTTGAATACGAAGCCGTAACTTCTTTAATCCAATCTCTTAACGTATCCCACATATCCTTAGGCACGATATCGTTTAGCAATCTAACCGTTCCTAGTTTAAACGAGCGTGATGCAACTGTGTGGCCATTGGCAAATACAGTAAATTCTGTACTTCCACCGCCAACATCTACATATAGAAATACTTTGTTTTCTTGTATAAGCGAATTTAAATTGGTCGAGGCAATGAAAGTAGCTTCATCGTTACCGTCAATAATTTCGATTTTTAATTTTGTTTGTTTGAAGATTCTATTGACAATTTCAGCGCCGTTATTTGCTTCTCGCATGGCTGAAGTAGCACAAGCTCTAAATTTGCTCACACCGTGAATTTTCCGAAGCAACTGAAACGCATTCATAGCGTCTAACAATCTAGCTTCGTTCTCAGGTGTAATTTTACCTTGTAGGAAAACATCTGCACCTAATCTAATAGGAACCCTCACAAGGCTTATTTTCTTAAATATCGTAGGCTTTCCAGCCTGTTCAATTACGGTAGTAATGAGCAATCTAATGGCATTAGAGCCAATATCCACCGCACCATATTTTTCTATTTTAAGCAATTATGAACGTAGTTTTTGTTGGTAGTATTCGTATAATTTAAATTGCGAACGTACTTTTACTTCGTCGTTAGAGCGGTAGGCATTGTCTTGCGTTTCTGAAATAATTCTGGCTTTTACATTATCGCTCCAACATATATCGAAGGTTTCGTTTATTTCTTTCTTTATGTCTTCATCGTAAATTGGACAAGAAATTTCCACTCTATTATCCAAATTTCGACCCATTAAATCCGCTGAAGAGATATAAACCCGTTGCTCACCATTGTTATCAAACATAAAAACACGTGGATGTTCTAGGAATTTGTCGACAATGCTAATCACCTCAATATTTTCACTCATACCCTTGACTCCTGGTATTAAGCAACAAATACCTCGAATAATAAGCTGAACTTTGACTCCCGCTATACTCGCATCATAGAGTTTAGAAATCGTTCTATAATCAGATAAACTGTTTAATTTAAATCGGATGCCACTTGAGAGACCATTTTTATGATTTTCAATTTCGGTATCGATAAGAGTATAAATAGCACTTCTCGTGTAATGTGGTGAAACTATTAGGTGGTTGTACTTTACTACTTTGTAATTCACTTCAAAAAAGTCGAATACCTTATTGATTTCCTTGCCTATATTTTGATTCGAGGTGAAAAGCGTGTAATCTGTATAAATCCCGGCAGTAAATTCGTTGAAATTACCTGTACTAACGAAGGAATATCGTTTTAGTTTTTTACCTTCCTGTCTCTCAACAACACAAGCCTTACAATGTACCTTAAGGCCAGAAACGCCAAATATTAAACGAACACCTTCGCTCTGCATTTGTTCTGCATATTGGATATTGGCGGCTTCATCAAAGCGCGCTTGCAGCTCAATTTGGACCGTAACATCTTTACCATTCTTGGCAGCATTAATAAGTGAACTGGAAATATGTGACACTTCAGCCAATCTGTAAATAGTGATTTTAATAGTTCTTACTTTAGGATCTAACGCAGACTCCCGCAGGAATTTTATCACATAAGAAAACGTCTGATAGGGTGCATAAAGCAGATAATCTTTTTCAGAAATTTTACCTAGCAAACTTCCCTGTAGACTTAATCCAGGAATTGGCAGTGGTTTTATCCTAGCATAGAGAAGATCTGTTCTTCCTAGACTTGGAAATTTCATATAATCTCTACGGTTATGATAACGCCCACCAGGAATAACACTATCGGTATCATCAACACCCATTTTGACCATCAGGTACTCCAAGGTCACTTTTTCAATATCTTTATCGTATACAAAACGCACTGGATCCCCAGAGCTTCTATTTCGCACACTTTTAGAAATCTTATCAATAAAGCTTTTGCTCAAGTCACTATCAATATCAAGCTCGGCATCACGTGTTATTTTAATCATGTGAGCTGAAATACTATCATATTTAAAAATGCTGAAAATATTGTGCAGACAATGCCTAATTAAGTCATCGAGGAGTATGATATACTGCTTTTCTCCTTCTTTAGGGAGCTCTACAAATCTATCAACGGATCGTGGAATTTCAATTAATGCATAATTGTTTTTAGTTTTGAAGGTTTTGTCCTCTTGAGACATGACCATTTTTACAGCCAGATAGGCAGCACTATCTTTAAGTGATGGAAACTTCTCTAACTCACCAATCATAATGGTAACTAAGGCTGGACTTACCTTCCTAATAAAATAATCGGAAATATAGGTGCTTTGCGATTCTGAAACTTGCGTTTCATTTATAATAAATATATTCTCCTTTTCGAGTTTGTTCTCGATCGTACTCAGAATCTCAAGACTTGTACTCTGCTGTTTAATCACTGTTTGAGTGATTTTTTCAAGTAATTCATTTGCCGTGCTACCACCAAGAAAGCTACGTCCACCCTTTCCCGCATCTGCAATACGCTTAATCGTTGCATAGCGAACTTTAAAGTATTCGTCTAGATTGTTCGAAAAAATGCCTAAGAACCTGAGCCGCTCAATAAGCGGCGTAGTCTCGTCTTCAGCTTCCTGTAACACTCTGGCATTAAATTGGAGCCAGCTTATTTCGCGGTTTTGATATTGATAATCAGATGTTTCTATATTTGGTGTCGTCATTTACTTTAAGTCTTTCGGAAACAGCGTTTTAAGTGTTTTGCCTCCGCTTAAGCTTGCCCAAGAATCTGTGTCAAACTCTATGGCTACAAATCCAGAAGTGGGTACGTTCTCAATATACTTGTTTCCGAGCATATTTGCAATCGAAGTAAAAGCGTGGTTGTGACCAACAATCATAACGCGATTCAATCCATTATCTAGCAAATTCACAATTTGCATTACCTGTCTACCATCAAAATCATATAGCGAATGGTTGCTTCTAAATTTCTTCTCTGAAACACCAAAGGCTTCTTTAAAATAGTGAGCGGTAGTTAAGGCTCTGTTCGCATCACTTGACAAAATGAGCTGTGGTGCTTTGAATATTGTTGCGCTCTTTTCGGCAAGGAGTTTTGCGTCATTGTGCCCTCGTCCTTTAAGCGGTCTTTCGTGATCAATAACGTCATGTTTCCATGAAGATTTTGCGTGTCGTACTAAATAAAGCGTTTTCATCAAGTAACAGTTAGTTGTTAGTTTTGAGGATTAATTGGTATATTTTCAAGGCTGTAGTCTAGTGATTAGCCAGTCAATATTTTCTAAGGTATAAACTATTCTATCATGCAATCTGTTTGGTCTACCTTGCCAAAATTCAATACGCTTTGGAGCTATAACATAACCGCCCCAATTCTCGGGCTTTGGCACTTCTCTGTGCTTATACTTATCCATCAATTCATTTAGTCTAACTTCAAGTTCATTCCTATCATCAATAACCTCAGATTGAGCTGAAACATAAGCCCCTATTTGACTACCCTTAGGTCGCGAATGAAAATAATTGATGGATTCGGTTTCAGAAGTTTTCTTAGCTACACCTTCTATAATAACCTGACGCTCCATATCTGGCCAAAAAAAGGAGAGACAAACATTTGGATTATATGCAATTGCTTTTCCCTTTTGGCTATCATAATTCGTGTAAAAAACGAATCCCTTTTCATCATAATTTTTCAGCAAAACTACACGCCCCTTAGGGGTGTTATTTCTCCCAATGGTCGTTAATGTCATCGCGTTAGGCTCATCTGTTCTGCCGGCGCTTTGTACTTGGTAAAACCAGGTCCGAAATTGCTGCATCGGGTTTGGGTCAACAACATCTTTTGTTAATTCGCCCTTTCCGTATGATTTGCGTTGATCATGAAGATTATCTCGCATGCATTAGAATTTATATGCAAGTTACGAAGATTGTTGGTCGTGAAGAAGATAGAATGACGTTAAGTTTGGGCTAAATTGTAAAAAAAACGAACCCAAAAGCAGACGCTTCTAGGTTCGTTTTCGTAGTGTAAAAGCGAACTAACAATAGCCCTTGTTATTCCTTTTTCACAATCACCTTTTTAGTAATTGTTTTCTTGTTTCCTAAGATACACACAAAATAGGCGCCTTCATATACGGCTTCAACATCAAAATAAGCGATGGTAGCACCTTTCTTAATAGTTGTTTCCATAATAAGTTTTCCGTTAATATCTAGCAAGGATACTTTTAAGTCCTCCACATTTAAATTCCCTAACTGAATGGCAATTAAATCTGCTGAAGGGTTCGGAAATACAGTGATATTAGTAGTATTAATCTGTGTCTCTGTGACACCCAAGTTACTGTCATAAATTGTAGTTGGCTCATCAACCGATGTTACAATTCGGTTTTCAAGATTACCATAAAACGTTGGCCCAACTGCGTAAGGATAAAACGAGTTCCAGTTTTGATCAACAGTTGCATAGTATGCATATGTGCCACTTGGGTATTCTGGTGTAATCGCAAATCTACCATTATGTTCATCTAAATAATCGGCTGCTGGATTGGAAATAAACTCATAATCCTCTCTAAAATATCCAATAGGATAGGTACCGTCTACAGGGGGTCCATCACTTACATCTGTTCCATCTGCGTAGTGAGTTCTAACGGTTATTGCGCGTTGTGAGTAACCAGATTTAATTCGTGTAATTCCACCAGAACCATCTGCATTAGCATAAGCATAAGCCCCATAGATGGGGTACCCATCATAAGCAAAGCCAATTAATGGCGAATGTGCATTTTCATCAATAGCGTACAGACCGTCTGCATCATATAAATTACATATGTTTGAAACTACCACTAAGTCTAGTTTAAAAGCGGAAGGATTTTGGTGATGGTGATAATTCCCCATTGCTGGATGCGCCTTAGAACAATCAAAACCTTCCATTTCAGCAGGGATTGCATCTCTATTCCAGTCTTGTAATTGCATTGGCGGACCCGGACAGGGAGGGTTCCCAGGACCACCACAAAGAGCTCCAGTTGCTGGGTTCCAGCCCGTTCC
>JBLHGH010000084.1:0-8594 GCA_047615425.1 Candidatus Latescibacterota bacterium | reverse complement strand
TGTCTTGCCATTTTTCTCTAAAAATGGATGTACAATCTCAGGGAAATGTTTTGCAATTTTTTCTGGCACCTCCTTGTCTAAAATCATTTGAAGTCCCGTATTCATTAGTTTAAAACCCATCATGGCTGTAGCATCATAAAAATGATACATAGATTCGTCGAGGATTTTTGGCCCCGTATCTTCCTCGCATGATGAGAGTAAAACACAGGCTGCACCGTCACCAAAAATGGCCGCGCTCACAATGTTTGCCATGGAGTAATCATTTAACTGAAACGTTGCCGTAGGGGATTCTAAAGCAATAACCGCAGCACGTTTTCCAGGATTTGCTTTTAGAAAGTTCTTTGCATAAATAACGCCGCTTATACCTGCCGCACATCCCATTTCAGTAACAGGAAGCCGCACCACGTCTTGACGCATTTGTAGATCATTGATTAAATAGGCATCTACCGATGGAATCATGATTCCAGTGCAGCTTACCGTAATAATGAAATCGATATCAGTTGGTTTCCAATCGGCCTTCTGTAATGCCTTTTCAAGACTTTGCTTCCCTAACTTCTTAATTTCCCGAACATAAATATCATTGCGCTCTTCGAAACTGCTATGCATAAATACCTCATGGGCATCCATTATGGAATACCGACGGGTCACACCAGCTCCTTCAAATATTTTTTTAACTTTACGCTTAAAACGTGACTCCTGACCATCTAGCCAGGCATCTATATAAGGCAGAATATCCTTAGTTTCCCTAGTATATTTGGGGAGCTGTTTGGCTACTGTTGTAATTTTTACGCTCATTAAGTGTTTTTAGTAGGTCTTAATATCCATTGATACCGAAAAGCCCATTTCCATCGAATTTGGGAATTCGTATTGCTTATTTTTTCTGAAAACTGCTGTAATTCATTTCTTCGGAAGGATCTAGCGATAGATACCAATCCGTCATGTTTTGCGATTTTTGTTCTTAAAAATACAAAACTGAACAGCTTGAATAGTGAAAATGCGAGCTTATTTCGCTCTAAATCGTTTATTACCACACCTGCTTTGGATTCTTGCATTAATCTTTGAAGGAGTCTAATAATCATATCATTCGGAAAATGATGCAAGAACAGTGTGCATAGGGCAATATCGTGTGCTGGTATTGCCACATTATCTGAAAGAATATTAACTGTTTGATACTGTATATTGCTATAACCTTTCGATTTCTCCCGCGCTGTGTTCAGAATATGTACGTTGGCATCAAGTCCTATTAACTCAAATTGCAATCCAAGTTTTTCACCTAGGCCAGCGCATTTCCGAAGTATTTCTCCATCACCACAACCAATATCGATAATCGTTATGGTTTCATTCTTAGTGCAATATTTAAGTAATTGCGTTACGCCATCCAGGCTTATATTGGTTCCGCCAAGTAAAGTGTTTACCGTTTTTAGATCGGTTAACAACAATTGTAGTTCGTCACCTTGTAGTGCGAAATCGTCCATGATTTCAGCTTGTTCAGATCGGTATTTAGTAGAAATTGGTATCATTGAACGATCTCCCCATGGGTTTGTTTTATAATGTTAGGTACTATAGATGGAAACAGCCTAGCGACTGAATACCCTAAAGTAGATAGCGTGGGGTGTAATAATAACTTCTGAATTCTTCTGCCCGTTGCTAGTCGTTTAGCAAAATGATCGCGCCACGCTCGTCCATAGCGTTCTTCAAGTTTTAATCGATCCGTCTGTTTCTCGCTACTATGGCTTTGGTAGCATTCCGAAAATATTTTAGCGCTATGTATCGCCATAGCCATGCCGTTTCCGCAAAGTGGATGAATAAGACCCGCACTATCCCCTATCATAAAAATATGATTTACAATATTTTGTTTTTTATCAAATGATATCTGACTAATACTCAGCGGCTTTTCAAATATTGCCTGAGCATTTTGAAAAAAGTGTTCTAAGTGCTTATTCTTTCGAAGCACTTCATTCTGGAAAAGATCCACATTCCCGTAGGGTTTAAAAGAATCGTAGGTGGTTAAATAACACGCATTCACAGCGCCAGTTTCTATTTGTGAGAGTCCGCAGTAACCACCTTTAAAATTATGTAATGCCACCTTATTATCTGGAAAATCATAGTGATAATGCGCCTTTACCGCTAACCAGTTTGATTTTTTCTGTATAAAACTGCGTTCTAAGCTACCGTCCAAGTTAGATCGCTTTCCGAAGGCTCCAACAACAAAATTTGCCGTGAACTTGAGATTTGATTGGGTTGCTACCTGGAATTCATTTTCCTTAAAATGAATTCCCGTTACCGTTTCAAATTGAAACGCAACCGAGTCTTTTACTTGATTATATAGTACATGATCTAGTGCGTATCTACTCATGCCAAATCCACCAAGGGGTAGCGTACTGGTGATATTTTTTCCATTGGATGTGCTAATTTCGAACTCAGTGATTCGCTTTGCACCATGCGCAATTGGATCAATGCCTAGGGTTTTTAAATAGGGTAAAATTTCATTAGAAACATACTCCCCACATACCTTATGATTTGGATAGCTGTGTTTTTCTAACACTAAAACCTTGGATGTCTTTGACAAATGCAAGGCACAGCTTAGCCCAGCTAAACCACCTCCTACTATAATAATGTCAAAATGGGATCCTGTCATTCTTAAATTTCGCCTTAATAATTAAATAAAAAAAATCCCGCCTAGCGTATATCTGGCGGGATTTCTGTTAGGATCGTGAGTTTGTTAGTTGCCGGCTTCTTTCTCGGCCTCTTGTTTCATTTTTGCGTTAGGAACAATCACGATGTTTACACGTCTGTTTTGAGCTCTGCCTTCTGCTGTTGCGTTATCGCCAACAGGAGAAGTTTCTCCATACCAGTTCGTTGTAAGGCGATTTACACTCAGCCCCTTCGTAGCGGTAAAATAGGTTGTTACTGCAGTCGCTCTGCGCTGTGATAACGTCATATTAGATGTTTCGGATCCAACGCTGTCTGTATGTCCTACAACAAGGACATCAGTATCACCATATTCTTGAAGCACCGTTGTTAATTTGTCTAGGTTTGTTTGTGAAGCACCATTGATGTTATACTTACCAGTATCAAAATACACACCGCTGTTCTCATCAAACGTTAGTATAATGCCATCATCCACACGTTCAACCTGCACGCCAGGAATTTCCTGCTCAATTTTTTGAGCTTGCTTATCCATTTTATTTCCAATAAGAACACCAGCACCACCACCTAAAATTCCACCAATAACGGCACCAGCTTCACCATTACCGCCTTTACCCACATTGTTTCCAAGAATGGCACCTAATATTGCGCCACCAGCAGCACCAATAACGGCACCTTTTTGTTTACTGTTTGCATTTTTAGTAGCTTCACAATTGGTAAAACTCACTAATAAGGCTAGCGAAAATGCTACTACAGATATACGTTTTATTAGAGTTTTCATATTATTCGTCGATTTTAGAAAAGTTCATAGCTATTTTAAATGGGCTGCCGTCAAGGGTAACCGTTTGCTCCCAGCGCATCGCACTATTACTAAGTTGTGCAAGGTTTACACGGAAGCCAACGGAGTTTTCCTTATCTGGTTTCCCTAGTTTCATAGTAGGCTTCAGAAGAAAATCATACTCTCCCCCTCCTTTACTGTCTTCAACAATAGAGAAAAGAAAATTTCTATCTCCAGTAGGACAATTCCCGTTGTTTACGGTATAGGTGCCTGAATTGTTGTTTGGGATAAAACGCCAAGTCGTGTCTTCAAAACACTCTTTAGAAGTGTCATTAAACACCTTTATATTAAAGGTTCCCTCTTCACTATATGTAATATTGTCTAAGTTCCAATATCCGTTAATGACTTTTTTGGATTCAATTACAGTTTTTGGAGTACCACACGCAAGTACAGTAGCACCAATTACTGCCAAAAGGAGTAATTTTCTCATGAGTTAAAATTTAGTTGTTATTCGTGAATCAAATCAATTTTTGATTTAAAAGCGGTACTAAGATACAATAGAAGTACCAGTAAACAAAGTTCTTTTTCTTAAAGCGTACTGGCGTCAGGACGCTATTAATAAGCTAAAAGTTCTAATAACTGACTTTTAAATTTTTCCTTTGGAAGGTACTGTGATTCCAGATTAGCTGCGAATGGTATTGGGGTTTCAATACTGGCCGATCTTTGCACTGGCGCATCCAATTGCTCAAAGCAATTTTCAGTTATTAATGCTGAAATATCGCTCGCCATACCACCAAATATCGAATCTTCTTGCAGAATGATGACTTTTCCAGTTTTCTTAACGGAAGTATAAATTGCTTCTGTGTCTAAAGGAGACAAGGTTCGTAAATCAATGAGGTCTGCTGAAATTGTAGGTTCAGAGTCCAAAGTATCCATAGACCAATGTACACCGGCACCATAGGTTACAATCGTTACATCATTTCCTTCTCGCAAAAGTGAAGCTTTTCCAATAGGAAGGGTAAAGTAATCGGTAGGTACTTCTTGCCTAATACTTCTGTATAATGCCTTATGCTCGAAAAATAATACCGGATTAGGGTCTTCTATTGCCGCGGCAATTAAACCTTTCGCGTCATACGGAAAAGCTGGGTAGATCACCTTGAGGCCGGGAGTATGAGTAAACCAAGCTTCGTTTGTCTGACTGTGGAAAGGTCCCGCGCCAACACCAGCGCCACAAGGCATTCTTACCACCACATCAGCTTTCTGATTCCAACGATAGTGCGATTTAGCTAGGTGATTGATAATTGGATTAAATCCTGAAGTAACAAAATCTGCAAATTGCATTTCCACTATTGTCTTGAACCCGTTTATTGATAGGCCCATAGCCGCAGAAACAATTGCGCTTTCACAGATTGGTGTATTTCGGATACGTTCCTTTCCGAAGGCTTCTAAAAACCCTTCAGTAATTTTAAAAACACCTCCGTATTCGGCGATATCCTGCCCCATCATAACCGTGTTGTCATGACGCTCCATGCTTTGCTTTAATCCTTCAGAAATAGCATCTATTAGTCGTAATTCTTGTGTATTTTCATTTGGAGCAACTTCCTCAACTACACATTGTTGATATACATCACTTAATTCAGTAGTTAAATCAGATTGGATAACTGGCTCATCGAATGCTAGTGTCAAGTTTTCGTCTATTTCCGACTTAATATCACTCTTGAATTCGGTTATGATTGATTCTGAAAGAATGCCTTCGGCTAATAGGTAATTTTCGTAGTTAATAAGTGGGTCTTTGGCCTTCCATGTTTCCAATAATTCCGTCGGCACATATTTGGTGCCACTCGCCTCTTCATGCCCTCGCATTCTAAAGGTCTTAAATTCCAATAACACAGGTCTTGGATTTTCGCGCATGTCTGTAACAAGCGCCTTTACTTTTGCATATACTTCTAGAATGTTGTTCCCGTCAATAATGTGAGCTTCCATGCCATAACCCTTCGCTCTATCCGCTAAATGCTCACAATTATACTGTTCCTTCGTTGGTGTAGATAGTCCGTAGCCATTATTTTCTATGCAAAAAAGCACAGGAAGCTGCCATACAGACGCCACATTTAAAGATTCATGAATATCACCTTCACTAGTTCCGCCTTCACCAGTAAATACTGCACAGACTTGCTTATTGCCTTTCAAAAGATTCCCAAGCGCAATACCGTCTGCTACCCCAAATTGAGGCCCTAAGTGAGAAATCATCCCCATGATTTTATATTCCTGTGTTCCGAAGTGAAAACTACGGTCTCTTCCTTTGGTGAATCCGTTCGCTTTTCCTTGCCATTGTGAGAATAACCGGTATAAAGGAATCTCTCTCGTAGTAAACACCCCAAGGTTTCGGTGCATGGGTAAAATGTACTCTTCTTTATCTAAAACAGCCGTAATAGCAACAGAAATGGCCTCTTGTCCAATACCGCTAAACCACTTCGATATTTTTCCCTGACGCAATAAAATAAGCATCTTTTCTTCAATCATACGCGGCTTAAGCATTGATTTATAAAGGGAAACTAAGGTGGCATCTGCTATTTGAGACCTGTCGTATTTAAAAGGGGGGTCAATCACTGTTTGAGATTTCATTGTACTTGTTTGATTAATTCAAAAGTAGAAAAAATAGGTAGTTAACAACCGTTTTAATTCATTTTTTTCACTTCGTAATTGGTTTCAGTTTTTGGTATATTTGTAGTATTAAAAATATATGCTATGAATAATATTCCAAGCGTGGATTTAGCCGATTTCCTAAGCGGTGATCCAGATAGAAAACAGAAATTTGTCAATGAACTTGGTTCAGCTTATGAAGAAATAGGCTTTGTATCCCTAAAGAATCACTTCTTAGGCGAGATGCTCGTTGAAGATCTATACCATGAGATTAAAACATTTTTTGCCTTGCCAGTTGAGATAAAAGAGCAATATGAAATACCAGGTCTTGGCGGACAACGTGGCTATGTAAGTTTTGGAAAAGAACACGCTAAAGGCAAGAAAGAAGGGGATTTAAAAGAGTTTTGGCATTTTGGACAAGTGCCTGAAAAAGACGCGAAACTTCCAGAAGATTACCCGAAAAATGTTCTAGTTGAAGAACTAGCAAGTTTCAATGCAACTGGTATGGAAGCTTACAGAATGCTTGAAAAGACAGGGGTTTATGTATTAAGAGCTTTGGCATTATACATTGGAGTTGATGAGCATTACTTTGACCATTGGGCAGCTAATGGGAATAGTATTTTAAGGCCTATTCACTACCCGCCCATTAAAGATGAACCAAAAGGCGCAGTGCGCGCAGGTGCCCATGGCGATATAAATCTAATTACTTTATTAGTGGGAGCATCCAGCGGTGGCCTGCAGGTACTTCGGAAAGATGGCGAATGGATTGATGCAATCCCACAAGAGGACGAGCTCGTTATTAACGTAGGTGATATGCTTGAAAGACATACCAACAATAAGCTGCGCTCTACCATACACAGAGTTGTTAATCCGCCAAAAGAACAATGGCACACGCCACGTTACTCCATTCCCTTCTTTATGCATCCAAGAGGTGATATGGATTTGAGCTGCATGCCAGCGTGTGTGGATGAAGATCATCCAAAATCATTTGACGATATTACAGCAGGCGATTTTTTACATCAGCGTTTGGTGGAGATTGGTTTAATAAAAGAGTAATGGATATACAAGATCAACTCAAGAACTTGTTTCCAGAGCATGTTCCTTCCGAAGAAAATAATAATCCAGCGGAAAAAGAACTTTGGCTGCAAGATGAGCCATTACTCTGCAAGTACGAAAAGCGCAAAGGCAAACCTATTACAATTATTGAAGGTTATACGGGTGCAGGTTCGGATTTTAAGCAACTCGCGAAGGAAATTAAGCAAATGCTTAGCGTTGGTGGTAGTTTTAAAAATGAACAGATTATCATTCAAGGGGATTATCGAGATCAAATCATGAAGTTTCTTCAGGCTAAAGGGCTTAAAACAAAACGCGTAGGCGGATAATAACTGCCAATCCCAATTTGGCGGAGCTTTAAAATACGATTACTTTTACAATAGACAAACCCAACAAATCACCGCTGCGAATGCAAATAAAAGAATCAGAACTTATCTTAAACCCGGATGGAAGTATCTATCACTTAAATTTAAAGCCAGGTGATATTGCTAACACTATTCTCACGGTTGGTGACCCTGAACGCGTTGATCAAGTTACGGCACACTTTGATACTATTGAAAACGTTGCCGAATCCCGTGAATTCCGTACCAAGACTGGAATTTATAAAGGCATGCGACTTACCGTTATCTCTACAGGTATTGGTACCGATAACATTGACATTGTGCTGAATGAATTGGACGCACTCGTGAATATTGATTTTAAAACGCGACAGGTTAAAAATACGTTGACATCCTTACGAATAATTCGAATTGGCACCACAGGATGCATACAGAGTGACATCCCAGTCGATAAATTTGTGGTTTCTGAGCGGGCTATAGGCTTTGATAACCTATTGCATTTCTATAAAAAAACAGCCTCTTTTGACACGGACTTTTCCGAAGCATTGAAAAAATTCACCCAATGGAATCCTAAGAACTCAGATCCTTATGTTGTTTCTGGTGATACTGAATTGGTCAAGCTTTTTACTTCAGAAGAATGTGTAAAAGGAATTACATCAACAAATTCTGGCTTTTATGGGCCACAAGGAAGAATATTACGACTCGCCTTACACGATGATACATTAAATTCGAAATTGGAGCAATTTCACTATAAAGGGAAGTCAATCACAAATTTAGAAATGGAAACTGCTGGTATTTATGGCTTAAGCCATTTACTAGGTCATAAGGCAATTTCGCTGAGCGTGATACTAGCCAACAGGGCCAATGGCACTTTTAGCACAAACCCGAAAGCAGCCGTCGAAAACTTAATACAATACACCCTAGAACGTCTTGTTTCATGAAGAACTTTAAGATAGGCGGTGTACCTGAACACTTTAACCTACCCTGGTATTTGACCCTCCGAGATAAAGAATACCATGACGAAAATATCAATTTACGTTGGGAAGATTTTTTTGGAGGTACTGGGCAAATGTGTAAAGCACTGCGTGATGGCAGTATCGACATGGCAGTTGTTTTAACTGAAGGAATCATTAGAG
>JBLHGH010000083.1:0-8666 GCA_047615425.1 Candidatus Latescibacterota bacterium | reverse complement strand
TGTTCCTTTTATCATCTTCGCCAGTTCTTGTAGAAGTTGATTCTTTGTAGTCTCTGGTTTCATTTGCTGTAATCATACGTGATCTACCTAAACCGTTTGGCACTATTGATTCAATAACTGTAACTGTTTGATATTCATAAGTCTGAGCTGTTGAAAGTTGAGAAAATCCAATTAGTACGATGGCAATAAATAATAACTTTTTCATAGTTTATAAGTATAAATGTTTAATAAGTTGCGAAATTAATATAATTATGGTGTCATTCGCTTAAAATTTCTGAATTTTGCAGGCAATGAAAGGAATTGTCTATAAATCTACAGGAAGCTGGTATACCGTGAAGTCCATGCAAGGTGTTTTCTATGAATGCAGAATACGGGGCAAGTTTAGAATGGAAGGAATTAAAAGCACAAATCCCGTTGCCGTTGGCGACTTGGTTGTTTTTGATGTGGAGACAAAAGGGGACGAAACCATTGGTATTATCCATACAATTGAACCTCGTGACAACTATATCATTAGAAAATCTGTGAACCTGTCAAAGCAGACGCATATAATAGCTGCCAATGTGGATATTGCATTTCTAATCGTTACGTTTAATAATCCACCAACGTTTACCACCTTCATTGATCGTTTTCTTATAACTGCTGAAGCTTACGATATAAAGGCAGTGCTTTTGTTTAATAAAGTTGACACCTATAACGAAGATGAGTTAATGGAGATCAAATATCTCGCAGCGCTTTATCGTAAAATAGGGTATGAATGTATAGGGATCTCTGCAAAGACTGGAAAAAATCTCGATATCGTAAAACAATTGATGCAGCATAAAGTGAGTATGTTTTCAGGTCATAGTGGTGTTGGGAAGTCTACGCTGGTTAATGCATTAGAACCAAGCTTAGATATAAAAACGAAGGAGATTTCTGAGCAACATATGCAAGGGCAGCATACAACAACTTTTGCAGAAATGTTTGATCTTTCTTTTGACGCACGCATCATAGACACGCCAGGAATCAAAGGTTTTGGTGTGGTGGAAATAGAAAAAGACGAGTTGGGGGGATATTTCCCAGAATTCTTTGATTATAAAGTAAATTGCAAATTCAATAATTGTCTACACATTGAAGAGCCCAAATGCGCGGTGAAAGAGGCTTTGGAGTCTGGTGAAATTGCATGGTCGAGATACAATAGTTACTTGCAAATTCTGCAAGGGGAAGAGGAGCATTACCGAAAGGATATTTATAATGATGAATCTTAAACAATGCGCGTAGTAATACAACGAGTAAAAGAAGCTTCCGTTACCATTGATGCAACTAAGGTTGCTGCTATTGGTGTTGGCTTGCTCATTTTATTAGGTATTGAAGAGGAAGACACCCAAAAGGACGTTGATTGGCTGGTGGGAAAAATAAGTAAATTAAGAATCTTTTCAGATGCAGAAGGACATATGAATTTGAGTGTGCTAGATATTAACGGAAACGCCCTTGTCGTGAGCCAGTTTACGCTTCATGCCAATACTAAAAAAGGAAACAGGCCGTCTTTTATACGTGCAGCAAGGCCCGAAATTGCCATACCACTATATAAGGCTTTTGTCTCTAGATTGGAGGCAGTAATAGCAAGGAAAATACAAACTGGAGAATTTGGTGCGATGATGGACGTGGCGCTTATTAACGACGGCCCAGTTACTATTTGGATAGATTCAAAACAAAAAGAATAAATGGACATACAAAACGCGCAATTAACCGTAGATAATTGGATCAAAGAGCATGGCGTTCGTTATTTTAATGAACTAACCAATATGGCTCAACTCACTGAGGAAGTTGGAGAAGTGGCTAGAATCATCGCTCGGAGATATGGTGAGCAAAGTGAAAAAGAAAGTGATAAAAACAAAGATCTAGGAGAAGAACTTGCAGATGTGATGTTTGTGGTGCTCTGTCTTGCAAATCAGACAGGCGTAAATTTGCAAGAGGCATTTGATAAGAAATTAGATTTAAAGACAAAACGTGATCACGATAGACATCACGGTAATGAAAAACTAAAATAATGTTTGGACGTGTTATTGCTCAAAAAGATTTTTGGAAATCGGTATTGGTGCTTGGGGTTGTTTATGCCTTGGTTTTATTTTTTCTTAAATGGGTATTTTCAAGATTTAATTCTGAAATATTTCAATTGCATATTTTGCAGTATTTAATATTTATTATTTGCGGTTTTACAGCGGGTATTTTTAGTGCATATGGAAAATATTGGGCCAAATTAAAACGAGATGACCGAAGAAAATGAACGCAAAGCTTTCCCATAACAAACTTGCTGAGCGACATTCAGAAATAACAATCACTGGTTCTAAAAGTGAATCTAATCGATTGCTGGTCCTGCAAGCTTTGTATCCAAATCTTATGTTGGAAAACGTATCGGAAAGTGACGACACAAAAGTGCTTCAAAAAGGGCTGGAAGTAAAGGCAGGTATTGTGGATGTGCATCACGCGGGTACGGCAATGCGTTTTCTAACCGCTTACTTTGCTGCAATGCCAGGAATAGAAATTGCCTTGACCGGAAGCTCGCGAATGCAAGAGCGCCCAATAGGCATACTGGTTGAATCGCTTATCCAAGTAGGTGCGGACATTAGTTATTTGAATAGGGATGGCTATCCACCATTACAAATCAAGGGAATTGAGTTTACTAAAGATACCGTTTCAATTAATGCCGATGTTAGTAGCCAATATATTTCGGCCTTAATACTTATTGCGCCAAGCTTGGGTAATGGACTTAAAATCATAATGGAGGGACAAGTGACCTCTGTTCCGTATATTGAAATGACACTTTCTTTACTGAATGATTTGGGAGTGGAAACTACATTTTTAGAAAATATAATTCATGTAGTGCCAAAAGCGAAAATCGAAAATAAAACGATCATTGTAGAGTCCGATTGGAGTTCGGCTTCCTACTTCTATAGCTATGTGGCGCTTTCTGAAAACGCTTCAGTGAAATTAACGAGTTACTCTAAAGAGAGTCTTCAAGGGGATGCCGCTTTGGTTAGCATATACAAGAGCTTGGGCGTTGAGACCCGATTTGATGGTTCGGAAAAGAGTATCACATTATCGAAATCTAGAATAATTCCTTCCGAAGAAATCAGACTTGATCTAAATAGAACACCAGATTTGGCTCAAACAATTGCAGTAACATGTTTCGGTTTGGGAATTAAATGTATGTTGAGTGGCCTTCATACCTTAAAAATAAAAGAGACAGATAGACTCCAAGCGCTTAAAAATGAATTGGAAAAGTTAGGGGCATCAGTACTAATAACAGAGAACTCTTTACAGCTGGATTTAGCTACCCAAATGCACGAAGATGTATTAATTAAGACTTATCAAGACCATAGAATGGCGATGGCTTTTGCGCCACTGGCCTGTCTAATTCCAATCGAAATAGAGAATGCAGGCGTTGTTTCTAAATCATATCCCGATTTTTTCTCAGACTTCGAAAAATTGGGAATAAAGATGCAATTTGAATAATAAATCATCTTTTACTTGACAACCCCTATGCTCAGGTTGTATATTTGCCTCTTTTCAAGTAAAAACTACACGTATTATGGGGATGAAACTCTCAAATTTTCATTTTGATCTTCCAGAAGAATTACTAGCCGAATATCCCGCTCCAATTCGCGATGAAGCACGTTTAATGGTGTTAAATCGAAAGGATCAGACAATTGAACACAAGATGTTCAAGGATTTAATAGATTATTTCAAAGAGGATGATGTTTTAGTCCTTAATAATACCAAGGTGTTTCCGGCACGTTTATTCGGTAATAAAGAAAAAACTGGCGCGAGAATTGAAGTGTTTTTGCTTCGTGAATTGAACAGCGAAACCCGTCTTTGGGATGTGTTGGTTGATCCAGCGCGGAAAATTCGAATTGGTAATAAACTATATTTTGGTGATGATGAGTCTTTAGTCGCTGAGGTTATTGATAATACTACGTCAAGAGGTAGAACGTTGAGATTCTTGTTTGATGGTTCTTATGAAGAATTCAGAAGTAAACTTACTGAATTGGGGGAAACGCCACTTCCAAAATATATTAAAAGAGAGGTAGAGCCAGAAGATGCAGAGCGCTACCAAACTATTTTTGCACGAGTAGAAGGTGCTGTTGCTGCACCTACAGCTGGCTTACACTTTTCTAAGCACTTGTTAAAACGACTCGAAATAATGGGAGTTGATTTTGCGGAAGTAACATTACATGTTGGCTTAGGTACTTTTAGTGCTGTTGAGGTGGAAGACCTTTCAAAGCATAAGATGGATAGCGAAGAAATGAGCGTAGGGCAAGAAGCCGCAGATATCATTAATAATGGTATTGCAAGTAAAAGGCGCGTTTGTGCTGTTGGAACAACAGTAATGCGTGCGTTAGAAAGTTCGGTTTCATCAAATCATACATTAAATGCGTATACGGGTTGGACAAATAAATTTGTTTTCCCGCCACATGAATTTAGTATTGCGAATTCTATGGTGACTAATTTTCATACACCAAAATCGACTCTTTTAATGATGGTTTCGGCCTTTGCTGGGTATGAATTTATCAAAGAAGCTTATGCAGAAGCAATCAAGGAGAGATATCGCTTCCATACGTATGGTGATGCGATGTTAATTATCTAGTAAACAATACTTTATATAAAAAGGGCCTGATTTTTAATCAGGCCCTTTTTATTTTGTAACCTTTTGATTTTCAGTTCTAACAATAAAAAAGTACTTTAGTAAATCGATTATTTAGGTAACCAATGAAAAAATGAGAGTTTTTGTATTTTTTTGCTCCTTACTTTTAACAATTAGTCTTGGATTTTCTCAAGGAAATCCAGATATATTGCCCGTTAGCTGGTCCTTAGATTTAGATACTAGAATGAGCCCTATTGAATTACCTCCTTTAGATTTGAGAGTGGTTCGCGTGGAAGATAGTATTAATGACTTAGATAAGACCTTGCCGTGGCGTTACGGTATTACAAGGCCTGTCGACCTCAATACAGAAACCAGTGGTGTTTGGACCGAGCTTTCCAATGGAGATAGAATCTGGCGTGTAGCCATTAGATCGCCTTATGCGATTAATATGAGCGTTAATTTTAGTGATTTTTATATGCCTGAAGGTGCGCGTCTACAAATGTATAACGATGATCAGACAGACTACTCGGCATCATATTCAAAAAAACAAAATAGACCTACCAATAATCTTGGTTCTTGGTTTGTACGTGGAGATGTTATTTGGATTGAATACTATGAGCCAGTGAACGTGAATGAGAACTTTCAACTAGCGATAAGTAGTATTATTCATGGATATCGTTTGGGCAAAGTGAATCAGTTTGTACGTAGCCAGCGGGGTCTGAATGATTCGGGGGATTGTAATTATGATGTAAATTGTCCAGTAGGGGTAGATTTTGATCCCATAAAGGATGTTGTTAAGAAAACAGTTGCATTACTCAATCTAGGAAATGGATACTTATGTTCTGCTTCATTGGTTAATAATACCGCCCTAGATAAAAAGCCGTTTTTATTAACCGCGAACCATTGTTTAGAAAATAGCAACCCAGATTTATGGTCCATTCGATTTAATTGGATGAGTCCAAGTCCAATTTGTGCTGCGGCCGAAGAAAGCTTAGATATTCAAAGCAACTTTACGATGAGTGGGGCTCAACTTAGAGCGAGTAATTCACGAAGTGATTTCGCCTTAGTGGAGTTGTTTAATCCCATTCCAGAATCGTGGGATGTAGCATTTGCTGGTTGGGATTCAACAGATGATTTGCCAGAATATGAAGTTGGTATACACCATCCAAATGGTGATATCATGAAGATTTGCCGTGATGATAGTGGCGCAGTAAAAGATACCGCTAACGGAACCGAGGTTTGGCTTATTGGTGGGGTTTCTGTAGGTTCTGGTGACGGATGGGAACTTGGAACAACAGAAAGTGGATCTTCTGGATCTCCCTTGTTTGATCAAAATGGACGGATCATAGGGCAGTTATATGCCGGGCAGTCTTTCTGTGTTGACAATGAAAATAATGATGACTATGATATTTACGGGAGATTCGGCGTTTCTTGGAACGATGGGTCTAATAGTTCAAGCAGATTAAAAGATTGGTTGGATCCTATCAATATTGGGTCTACAACCACTGAGACACTTGAAAACTTATTAAGTGTTCCAGATGTTGCCTTGGACGGTTCATTGGATATCTATCCTAATCCAGCAAAGGACTACTTAAATGTTATGAATGGTCGTTATCCTAACTTATCTTACCGTTTTTATAATATTACTGGGCAAGAACTCATGGCTGGTTCGTTAAATGCCTCTGAGAGCGTAATAGATGTGCAGCATCTAACAAACGGCATATACTTCCTGCATTTGCTGGATGAGGGAAGCAACCAAGACAGCACTAAGAAAATTATTATTAATAAATAGTAGCGTTAAAACTGCGTAGGTGGTCTTATTTCTCTTCTGAAATAAGGCTTTTTTTAGTTATAGGCTTTTTAAATATGTTATTTTTGTCCCGTGAAAGTTTCAGCAAAGAAAGATATTAGAGCATTATCCAAAGAGGAGCTTCGTGCTTTTTTCGAAAGTATTGGAGACAAAGCGTTTCGTGGCAATCAAGTGTATGAATGGCTTTGGTCAAAAGGAACGCATAGTTTTGAAGATATGACAAACATATCTAAAGAAACGCGTGCGCATCTTGTGGAGAACTTTGTTATAAACCATATCCAAGTAGATAGCCTTCAGAAAAGTAATGATGGAACCATTAAAAATGGGGTCAAGCTTCATGATGGACTCATAGTAGAATCGGTTTTAATCCCAACTGGGAGTAGAACTACTGCCTGTGTGTCCTCGCAAGTGGGATGTAGTCTAGATTGTAAGTTTTGTGCAACATCGCGCTTAAAACGTATGCGTAACCTGAATCCGGACGAAATTTACGATCAGGTCGTTGCCATCGACCGAGAAAGTAAATTGTATCATGATAGGCCGCTTTCTAATATTGTGTTTATGGGCATGGGTGAGCCGCTTATGAATTATAAAAATGTCCTTGCTTCCATAGAAAAGATCACGTCTGATGAAGGACTTGGAATGTCTCCAAAAAGAATTACCGTTTCCACTTCCGGAGTTCCTAAAATGATTAAAAAACTGGCTGATGACGAGGTGAAGTTTAACCTTGCTGTTTCTTTGCATTCTGCTATCCAAGAAACTAGAGAAGAAATTATGCCTTTTGCGAAATCTTTTACATTGATAGATCTTCAAGAATCATTAGAATATTGGTACGAAAAAACTGAAAGGCGCATCACCTATGAATATATAGTGTGGAAAGGCATTAATGATGAAAAAGTAGATGTTGATGCTTTGGTTAGGTTCTGCAGCTATGTGCCATGTAAAGTGAACCTGATTGAGTATAACCCCATTGATGATGGTCAATTTCAACAAGCTTCAGATGCTGGAGTAGATATGTATATTAATGCTTTAGAGCGTAATAGAGTGCCGGTCACTGTTCGTAGAAGTAGAGGAAAGGATATCGATGCCGCTTGTGGGCAACTCGCGAATAAAAGTTAAACTTCAATTTAAGTATCTTTACCGCTCAATGAAAATTGTCTCACAAATAAAACTACCTATTGATTATGAAATGGAACTTTTTGAAAAAAAGTTTCAGCTTTCCATGTCTTCCAAAGTTTCCTTGCTGAATAAGATTACCCACTATGTGGTAAACCGAAAAGGGAAGCAAATGCGACCCATGTTTGTCTTTTTGATTGCCAAAATGACTAATAATGGTGAACTAAATGACCGAACGTATCGCGGGGCATCCGTAATTGAGTTAATTCATACAGCTACTCTAGTTCATGACGATGTTGTAGATGATAGTAATAGAAGACGAGGCTTTTTTAGTGTCAACGCTCTCTGGAAGAACAAAATTGCTGTGTTGGTTGGGGACTTTTTATTGTCGAAAGGACTACTGCTCTCTATTGATAATAACGATTTTGATTTATTGAAAATTATTTCGGTTGCTGTTCGTGAGATGAGCGAAGGTGAATTGCTTCAAATTGAAAAAGCTAGGAGATTAGATATTACCGAGGAAGTATACTTTGATATCATTCGGCAAAAAACGGCAACTTTAATTGCAGCCTGCTGTGCCATGGGAGCGCAATCTGTAAATGCGGCTCCAGATGAGGTTGAGCGTTTACGCAAATTTGGGGAACTCATCGGAATGGCCTTTCAAATTAAAGACGATTTGTTTGATTATGGAGATGAAAATATTGGGAAGCCAACTGGGATTGATATCAAAGAGCAAAAAATGACCCTTCCATTAATCCATGTATTGAATAAGGCATCATCATCTGATAAGAAATGGCTTATTAATTCGGTTAAAAATCATAACAAGGATTCCAAACGCGTGAAAGAAGTGATTGCCTATGTTAAAACTAAAGGTGGTCTGGACTATGCTACAGAAAGTATGAAAGGCTACCAGCAAGAGGCTTTAGAGCTGCTGGCTAGCTATCCGGCCTCTACCTACAAAGACTCGCTGGAGCTCATGGTCAATTATGTGATCGATAGAAAAAAATAAACTATATCATGTATTGTAAAACATGGCATTCTTATTGAAATGTTTTTTTTAACTCCTCAGGCAACTATTATATTAATACCTACGTCTAGTAAATAGAAGCAAACGCAAAGCGT
>JBLHGH010000082.1:0-8678 GCA_047615425.1 Candidatus Latescibacterota bacterium | reverse complement strand
AAAGCAGTTCCCGTAAAAACGGCGATAATGGCAAAGTGTAATAAATTTTTCATATCCAATAGTTTTTTTTTGTTTCTCAAAGGTATGTCAGATTTAATTTTGTTTAACCTTTTTTACAATAAGTTTAACAAAATGTGTTATTTGATTGATAACGTACTATTTAATATTGGCATAAAACCCATCTGGCCCAGTTAAAAAAAACCAACACACTTGTAATTAAATAATTAGTATTCGTTTTGAAAAATATTGCAGATAGCATCGCGTTCATCGCGTTAGGGGTAGTAGCGGCATCCCCTGTAGTCATGAAATGAGCATCGCGCTACTTCATTGAAACTACAGGGATATAGCGAATGACCCGCCCTCCTTGGCCGAAGGCCATGGAGGAAACGCCCTTAAAAATTAAGAAACTACTGGAATCCCAGCTTCTTTGATGGCTTTAAATCCACCGGCCACATCTATTACATTGTGGATACCCCGGCTCTTAAGAATAGAAGCCGCAATAACAGACCGATACCCCCCTGCACAATGCACGTAGAATGGTTCGTCTGTTGGAAAATCACTTAAATGATTATTGATAAATTCTAAAGAAGTGTGTTTTGCTACAGGGATATGAGAATTCTCAAATTCACCTTCTTTTCTAACATCAAATACTGGAATTTCATCTTTCATGAGATCTTTCAAAGCTTCAGCAGAAATGGACTTCATACTGTCTGTTGCTCTTCCAGAATCTTTCCATGCGGTGATTCCACCTTTTAAATAACCCAAGGTTTTATCGAACCCAACACGAGCCAAACGTGTCACGGCTTCTTCCTCCCGCCCTGTAGGACAAACTATCAGGATAGGTTGTTGCACATCTGCAACCATGGCACCTACCCATGGCGCAAAACCTCCGTCGATTCCAATAAAGATAGTATTTGGGATATGCTCATGCATAAAGTCAACTTGACTTCTAACGTCAAGAATTATAGCACCTGTTTCGTTTGCCAGCTGTTCAAAAGCCGTTGGATTTAATTCACGCATACCACGATCAAGAATAGTGTCTAAATGATCATAGCCTTCCTTATTCATCTTTACGTTTAGTGGAAAGTACACCGGAGGCGGCAATAAACCAGCTGTCACCTCTTTGATAAACTCTTCTTTGGTCATGCTTTCGCGCAGTGCGTAGTTCACCTTTTTTTGATTCCCTAATGTATCTACGGTTTCTGTCATCATATGCTTCCCACAGGAAGAACCCGCTCCATGTGCAGGATACACAACCACATCATCAGCCAAGGGAACTATTTTAGTCTGAAGACTCTCATATAATATCCCAGCTAAATCTTCCTGGGTGATATCATCTCCTTTTTGAGCCAAGTCTGGCCTCCCAACATCTCCAAGAAACAACGTGTCCCCACTAAAAATACAGTGGTCCTTACCGTTTTCGTCTTTCAACAGATAGGTTGTGCTTTCCATGGTATGCCCAGGAGTATGGAGGGCAATTATGGTTACATCACCAACCTTAAATTCTTGATTATCTGAAGCAATTATCACCTCAAAGGCAGGGTCTGCATTGGGTCCGTATATAATCGCGGCATCCGTTTGAGAAGCAAGCGTAAGGTGACCACTCACAAAATCTGCATGAAAATGTGTTTCGAAAATATATTTTAAGGTAACATCATCACGCTCTAAACGGGCTAAATAGGGCTTCGTTTCTCTAAGCGGATCAATGATAGCTGCTTCGCCAGCACTTGTAATATAATAGGCCCCTTGAGACAGGCAGCCTGTGTAGATTTGTTCTACGGTCATACTAAAATATTTTAGGCAAAGATAATCAATGTTGTGCTTTCAAATTCTGATGATCCAGCAAAAACTCATTTTTAGATAATTTTCACATTTCAAAAATTAAGTTCTCGTATATTTAACCTCAAATTAAAAATCCATTATGAAAATTTTCCTACTATCTGCCTTTGCATTTATGATTTTAGCCTGTAATTCAACTAAAACTAATTCTGAAAATCAAACATCCACGGCAGCCACAACAACTAAAGCGTCTAATTCTGTTGTTGATTATGCAAATACCATATTGGCAGATGATATCAGGAAACATATGTACATCTATGCTGGTGATGCTATGGAAGGACGTATGACCGGATCCAAAGGTCAAAAGCTAGCGGCAGAATATCTTCGGAATTTCTATCAGGATCAAGGTATTCCTTCACCAATCGAAGAAAATAATTATTACCAAAACATACCGGCCGAGTACTTTACTAGAATGGATGACCCGAAGCCTTCGGAAAACGTAGTGGCTTTTATTAAAGGTTCAGAAAAACCAGAAGAAATCATTATCCTTTCTGCGCATTTAGATCACGTAGGAAAAGATGACGAAGGCAACGTCTACAATGGTGCAGATGACGATGGTAGCGGTACCATTGCCATGTTAGAAATGGCGGAAGCTTTTCAAAAAGCTGTAAAGGAAGGCAACGGCCCAAAACGTTCTATTCTGTTTTTACATGTAACTGGAGAAGAAATTGGTTTGTTAGGTTCTAAATACTATACAGAGAACCCTCTTTTCCCTTTAGCGAATACCGTTTGTAACTTAAATACAGATATGATTGGACGTATTGACCCAAACAAGGTCGAGAGCCCAAACTATATTTACCTTATCGGAAGTGATAAGCTTAGTCAATCATTACATGACGTCTCAGAGGCTGTCAACACAAAATATGTAAATATAGAACTAGATTATACCTTTAACGATGATAATGATCCAAATCGATTCTATTACCGAAGTGACCATTACAATTTTGCGAAAAATAATATCCCGGTTATTTTCTATTTCAATGGAGTGCATGCGGATTACCACAAAATCACAGATACGCCAGATAAGATTGAATATGACTTAATGGAAACACGTACAAAACTAATTTTCCATACGGCTTGGGAAATTGCGAATCGTGAAGAGCGTATTACGGCTGATAAGCTCTAGTCTTGGTAATTCCAAATTAAGAGACCTACTGCGTAGACCTAGCTTCTTTATAAGCTTGGGCTTCTTTTAATTTATCCGCAACCACCGCTTGGATGTTCTCGTCATTTACAAATTGACCAAACTCATTTAATTGGTTATTGAATATGGACTCCATCATTAGATCACCAATCAGTGGACGAAAGTGTGAAGTTTCATAGTAGTAGTAATTATCAGTAGTAATGTCATTAATGCCACTAAAATCGTAAAAAGAGCTAAGCTCCGATAGTTCGGTTAAAAACGTGGTAAATTGTTCCATATCCTGATTTAGATAGGTTGTTGCATGCATCGGATTAACATAAAAAATTAATTCAATATTTTCGCTTTGACATAGTGCTACAATATCTCGGATTTCTTTGATCACACCGGCTATTCTTGGTTTGTAATAGAATGCCCAAGTAGGTGTATTGAATTTTTCCTTTTTACAGTGTTTTTCTTTAGCTTGATTCACCCATTTATCCCTAAAGTAGGTGTCTGGCATCCCGGATTCGTATATATCATAGAATACCTGATTTTTTTGTGCCTTAATTTTCTTTTGAGTTTGTCTTAGTTCCATGTCTGGTTTTAGAAATAAAAATTCCAGATAAGGCGTGTGCCAATTCTTATAAGGCTTTCTAAGCGATTGGGTTTTATGTCGAAAAGGATCAACTAAATACGAAATATCCCCTATACCAATAACCACCTTTGAAATTGCAACATCATGATCCACTAGGAGACGAAGATCTTCTAAATGCTCTGCTGGCAATCCTTCCGCATACGAAAAGTTATACCATCTGTCATCTGTATTAATATTCCTGGGGTCAATCTTTCCTGCTCTAGAAGATCCAAAAATATAAGCATTGTACTTATTAGGGTTACTTAAGATGTGTTTAGCTTTTAGAAACCTCTGGTTAGGTTCACCATAGTGATTTAGCATATCACCTTGTATCACACCGAAAGGATCAAACACTAAATTATATACCAGAATTGCTGAAAAAAGCAAGATAACAGGCGATAAAAACAACAATACTTTCTTGTTAAATAGTTTCATACTTTAAAATTGAAAATAGATGAATTGTTGTTCTTCAGCATTCCAAAACATATAGATGATAATTCCCATGAGTATATAATAAAAAAGATAACGCACATATTTATTCCACTTCAACCCCACCCCATTCAAAGTATTTTCGTGTTCACGACCTTTCCAATCTATGAGTATCATGAATAATATCCATACCCCTGTTAACCATGATTCTGAGCTCTGCATAAATTCAACGGGAAGGAAAAGCGAGTCAGAAAATATTTTTGAGAGTATTAGAAATGCTTCTGAAATATCTTCGGCTCTAAAAAACACCCAAGCGAAAACAGTAAGAGAAAAAGTTAAAAGCATGGCTCCAAATTCTCGTAAAGAAGGCAAATTCTTGCCTTGAGCTACTACATCCAAATGATTTCTATTATTAGCTGAAAGGATCAATGGCATAATGTAAATAGCATTAAGCACTCCCCAAACAATAAAAGTCCAATTTGCCCCATGCCAAAATCCACTAACCGCAAAAATGATGAACGTATTCCTGATTTTCATCCATACACTTCCTCTACTTCCACCTAGAGGGATATACAAGTAGTCCCTAAACCATGTGGAAAGCGAAATATGCCAGCGACGCCAGAACTCTGCAATATTTCTCGAGAAATAAGGCGTTGCAAAGTTTTTATTTAGTTTAAATCCGAAAAGCTTAGAAGTACCTATGGCTATATCTGAATAGCCCGAAAAATCACCATAAATCTGAAATGCAAATAACAACGCTCCAATAAACAACGTACTGCCCGAATATTCGCCAGAATTTTCGAAAATAATATTGACATATACAGCGCAAGAATCCGCAATAACAACCTTCTTAAACAAACCCCAAAGAATCTGACGTAAACCGTCCACGGCCAAATTATAATCAAATGAACGCTTCTTATAAAATTGTGGTAATAGATTAGTCGCACGCTCAATAGGCCCTGCCACTAGCTGTGGAAAGAAGGAAACAAAAGCCGAAAAAGCTACAAAGTCTTTTGTAGGTTCCAACTTTCGTTTGTAAACATCTAAGGTATAGCTCAGGGTTTGAAATGTGTAAAAACTAATTCCAACAGGTAAAATAATATTGAGCGTTGATGGTGAAAAGTCCTTTCCGAAGAACGTAAAAGCATCTATAAAATTAGCCACAAAAAAGTTGTAGTATTTGAAGACGCCTAGCAATCCAATATTAACAATTATGCTGGTCCAAAGCAAGAGTTTGCGCCTTCCCTTAGAGTCTACAGATCGTAGGCCTTGACCAACAAAATAATCTACTGTGGTGCTAAAAAGAATAAGTCCTAAAAAGTGCCAATCCCACCACCCATAGAAAAAACAACTAGCGAAAACTACAAAAAGGTTTTGAATCTTTAAGTTTCTATTGAATACATACCAATACAACAAATAGACAACTGGAAGAAAAAAAGCAAATTCAATAGAATTGAATAACATAAGGGATACTAGAAATTAATTTTTACTAACCTAGGAAATCTATATTAAATCAAAAACAGAATCAATCGCAACAAGCCCCTCAGTAGTAAAGCCTTCACCGAAATCCGTTCCAATAAGTCTTCCTAAATTTTGATGTCTATAGGTTAGGCTTTCAAACATATTTTCTGTGGCAGTATGCGTAATAGGCTCCTTTGAATCTGGATCATAAAACTGTGATTTATAAGCCCGTATGGCCTGCATTTTTATATCCATAAAACCTGAAACATCCACAACAACATCTGGTGTTATCTCCTCCCATTGTATATAGTGAAGCACCTGTTTTGGTCGCCACGCTTCCTGTAATTCTCCATCTAATGAAGTTTCAATTTTCCGTAGTCCGCTTAAAAAACAAGCATCACTCGCTAAGGCACTACCCTTGCCATGGTCTATGTGTCGATCCCGAATAGCATTACAGAATACTATTTCAGGACGGTATTTTCTAATCATTTTGATAAGCTCCATTTGCGAAGCCTTCTCATTACTAAAAAAACCATCTCCTAAATCAAGGTTCTCACGGGCGCTAATTCCTAATATTCTGGCAGCCTCAGCAGCTTCCTCATCTCGCAATTCAGCAGATCCTCTGGTCCCAAGCTCACCCCGCGTAAGGTCGATGATTCCCGCTTTTCTTCCTTTTGAAATTTCTTTTGCAAGGGTAGCTCCACAACTCATTTCTACGTCATCGGGATGCGCGCCAATGGCTAAAATATCTAACTTCATACAAGCTCCTTTTTTGCAACGGCTTCAAAGGCCATTTCTAAATCGTTAATCAAATCTTTTGTTTCTTCGATCCCAACAGAGAATCTAATTAATCCATCGGAAATACCTTGTGCTGCCCTTTCTTCAGGGGTCAACAAAGCATGTGACGCCTTTGTTGGTGCAAGTACAGTAGACTCGACACCAGCTAAACTCATGGATTGTTTAATTAAGCTCAGTGATTGCATATATTCGTTTGAATCAATATTTGCTCGCAATTCAAAAGAGAGCATTCCAGAATAACCGCGCATCTGCTTCTTAGCTAAAGCATGATTTGGGTGCGACTTCAATCCGGGATAGTAAACGCGTTCAACCAAGGGGTGTTTATCGAGCCATTTTGCAAGTTTTTTCGCATTTTTATTTTGGGCCTTTACACGCAACGCCATTGTTTTCATGCTACGCTCTAGCAACCATACGGTAAAGTCGCTTAAGTTACCTCCCAAATTCTTACCTACATTCCAAATTTTTAATATGTGTTCTTCGGAAGCTGCAACAGCGCCTGCAGAAATATCGCTATGTCCGCCCATATATTTGGTAGCACTGTGTATCATGATATCAATTCCAAAATCGGCTGGCGTTTGATTAATTGGTGTAGCGAAGGTGTTATCTATCATACTCACCAAATTATGCGCCTTGGCAATGCGTGTAATCATTTCCAAGTCTGTAATTATCATCAATGGATTGGAAGGCGTTTCAACATAAATGACCTTCGTGTTTTCCTTTATTTTCGAAATGAAATCGGCTTCTTCAAAGCCTTCCGTAAAGGAAACCTCAATACCGTATTTCGGAAATTCTTCAACCATCAAGTTATAAGCCCCACCATAGATAGTTTTCTGAACTACCACATGGTCACCTTTATTCAGAAATGCTAACAATGACGTGCTTACAGCAGCCATACCGCTGCCAAATATGATCCCCGCCTCAGATTTTTCTAGCGCTGCAATCTTTTTCCCTAAAGCCTCTTGATTTGGCGTATTAAAGTAGCGCGGGTAGCGCTTAACAGCAACATTTTCATAAGCATAACTAGTGGACATATACAAAGGAGATATTGCTCCTTGGAACTGCTCGTCCTTGATTTCTCCTACATGGGTACATACCGTATTAACCCCTAAATTTTTCGCTTTCATGGCACTAAGATTTTTGAACCTCTAAGGTATTAATTCCTTTTTATGTTTGCTATCTTTAGCCAATGAAATTACTCTTCACAAACATTAAAGAACTACTGCAAGTGCACGAAACAGCACCTGCTAAATTAAGTGGGCAGGAGATGAAAAATCTACCCACAATTAAGAATGCTTTTCTGCTCGTGAACGCTGGATTAATTGCGGACTACGGTTCAATGAAAGACCTGCCCGAAATTACAGATTTCGAGATAATTGATTGTGCTGAACAAATAGTGCTTCCAGCTTGGTGTGATTCGCATACGCATTTGGTATATGCTGGTAACAGAGAGCAAGAATTTGTTGATAGAATCAACGGTCGCTCCTACCAGGAGATTGCAGACAATGGTGGGGGAATCTTAAACAGTGCGAAAAAATTACAAGCAACATCAAAATTGGATTTGTATACACAATCCGCTAAGCGACTTCTAGAAGTAATGAAACTCGGTACTGGCGCCATTGAAATCAAGAGCGGTTATGGCCTCACGACGGAGGCCGAATTAAAAATGCTTCGTGTAGCTAAAAAACTGGGTGAAAATTTCCCGATCACCGTTAAGACTACCTTTCTTGGCGCACACGCAGTGCCGGCAGAATACAAAGATAATAAGGACGGGTACATGGACTTGATTTGCAACGAGATGCTACCAAAAGTGGCTGAGGAAAAGCTTGCAGATTACGTTGATATTTTTTGTGAAAAAGGCTATTTCAGCGTTGAAGACACACATAAATTGCTTTCAGAAGCAAAGAAATATAACCTAATACCAAAAATTCATGTGAATCAGTTTAACGCTATTGGCGGTATTAAAGCTGGCGTTGACCATAATGCACTTAGCGTTGATCACCTTGAAGTTGTGACTTTAGAAGATATTGAAGCGCTCAAAGGGAGCGAGACCATGCCTGTGGCACTTCCCTCCTGCTCTTACTTTTTAAGTATACCATATACGCCAGGTAGACAACTTATAGATGCTGGCTTGCCACTTGCATTAGCGACCGACTATAATCCAGGCTCTACACCTAGCGGAAATATGAACTTTGTTGTTGCAACGGCTTGTATCAAAATGAAACTAACACCAGAAGAGGCTATCAATGCGGCTACCATCAATGGTGCCTACGCTATGGGACTAAGTGACACCCATGGCAGCATCACAAGAGGAAAGCAAGCTAATCTTATAATTACCAAAATGATTCCGTCCTATGGGTATTTGCCCTATGCCTTCGGAAGTGATTTAATAGACAA
>JBLHGH010000081.1:0-8780 GCA_047615425.1 Candidatus Latescibacterota bacterium | reverse complement strand
CAAATACAGATGCCTTCGGTTATTATACTGAAAACGGAAGAACGTATAACGCTAGTGTTAGATATACTTTCTAATATCACATTATATAATTTCTTATTATTCAAAAGAGAGGTTGCTAATTTAGCAGCCTCTTTTTTTTATGGAATATCCCTACCTTTGTTTTAATATGCCAAAGCTATAGCGAAGGTCTAACCAAACAACAAAACTATGTACACTGCCATTCAACATCTTCATTCTTATTGGGCGTATTTAGTGCTATTAGTTATAGTACTAGCTACTCTTAACGCCTTAGTAAGCTATTTCTCAGGAAAAGAATATAGTCCTCGAGATTTTAGAATATCGCTTTTCGCATTAATTGTAACCCACCTTCAACTCCTTATTGGATTGGTGCTTTATTTTGTATCGCCATTAGGTTTTCAGAATATAGGAACGGTTGGGATGAGTGAAGTGATGGGAAATTCAGCCTATAGATTATATGCTGTAGAGCATCCTTTAGTAATGATACTAACTGTAGTTTTTATCACGATAGGATATTCGAAGCATAAAAAGAAATTAGTTTCAACCCCGAAATTTAAAGTGTTGGCGATCTTTTATACCATCGCACTTGTACTTATGTTAAGCCGAATTCCTTGGGGGCAATGGTTTTAGGCTTTTGTAAGCAGTTTAGTTATATACGTGTATGCGCCTATGAAATTTTTGAAGAACTGGTATAAACCCACACTGCTAGTGGTTTTTATAAGTTTGTCGTACTGTAATGAGCCAATTGATAGCGGCTATTCTTTTTTTGTTGCTGGTCATACCTATGGCAAGCCCAATGTAAATAATAAGGGATTTCATCCTCCCTTCAAAGCCAAGTTTGATGTCATTAATAATGATGCCAATATTGACTTCGGAGTGCTCACAGGGGATGTTGTTATCTATGGAACACCAAAATGTTGGGATGATGTTGATGCGGATATTGCATTACTCAATACGCCTGTTTATTTTGCCGTTGGAAATCACGACATGAAAAATAAAAGCTTGTTTGAATCTCGGTATGGTGATACATATCAGAGCTTTATTCATAAGGATGATCTTTTCATTATTTTGGATCCGAATCTGGATCATTGGAATATTAGTGGTGCACAATTAGAATACCTAAAGAATAGCTTGGATATTTATCAGGATAAAGTCACTAATATTTTTGTGTTTTTCCATCAAGTGTTATGGTGGAAGCAGGATATAGATAATGAGGCATTTATTTTAAACTCGCTTCAGGATCGAGCGGATACTATTAACTTTTATGATGAGGTTGAACCGTTATTTAGGGATTTATCGAATCCAGTATTTATGTTTGCAGGAGATGTTGGAGCAACACGGAAGAGTAATGGATATTACTATAGAAAGGATACCAATATTACCTACGTAGCCAGCGGAATGGGTGGTCCCATCAACCCAAATTTTGTTATTGTAGATGTCGATGTAAACAAAGAAGTGAGCTTACGCGTTATTCCATTGGACGATAAATAAGAGGTTCTCTGAGATCAATCAACACTCACTTCCTTGATTAGATATATATAAACCGGGAAATGGTCACTATAGCCACCTGTATAACCACCATCAGCAAAGCTTCGGTATGGATAGCCCTTATAGCGTCCTCTTTGATTCGCCAAGTAGGTTTTGTTGTAAACACCAGCTTTATACAGACGATATGAACTGTAATCTTTCTTAGCTAATTCTGTAGAAACAATTATTTGATCAAATAAATTCCAACCGTCACGCCATGCCAGAGTACCAATTCCTTTCTTGTATAAAGCTTCCATTGGGTTGTATAACTCTTTCAATTGCATTTCTTGTTTATCATTTTTAGTTTTCAGAATATCTTTTACCGATGGACTTGTAGGGTCATCGTTTAAATCGCCCATGGTAATTATCTTGGCATAGGGATCGTCACTCCAAAGAGAATCGATAAGGCGTTTATTCAATTTCGCAGCCTTGATGCGCTTTGGTCTGCTTCTTGCCTCTCCGCCACTTCTTGATGGCCAGTGATTCACAATGACATGAATCTTTTCACCGTCAAGCATGCCACTAACTAATAATTGATCGCGCGTAAATATGCGCTTAGAAGGATCGTGGTCATAATAAATGTAAAGTGTGTGTGCCTTATAATGTGTTGGTGTAAATAGCTTTTTCTGATAGAGCAGAGCAACGTCAATACCACGACGATCTGGAGATTCAAATTGAATAATTCCGTAATTCTTCTGAAGCAATGGTTCTTGATTTACCAAATCTTCTAGAACGCGTCTATTTTCAGTTTCGCAAACGCCAATAAGTGCTGGTGTAGTACCCGTTATATCCTGACCGATTTCAGCAAGGACGCTAGCCATGTTTTTGAGCTTTGCGTTATAGTGTTCTTCTGTCCAATGGTCCTTTCCTTCTGGGGTTCTATCATTATCAAAAGTGATTGGATCATCTTCAAAATCGAATAAATTTTCAAGGTTGTAAAATGCAATGGTATTTACCTTGTAGGACTTTTTATTTTGAGAAAACAGCGTGGTAGTTGAAAGTGTCAGCGCCACTAATAGACAATATATTGACCTCATGGTTTGGTGTATATTAAGATTAGGGGGAGGTCTATTGGAAATAGTACATCAAAAGTAAGTAATTCATTTAAAATATGTAACTTTATACTTTAAATCACTACTTCCGTGGTCTTTACTCCCTTCAGCTTTACTCCCTAAGCTTTGCTCTCCCAGCATTTTAACGAACTACAGAATGAAAAAATTCATTTTTACGTTCGGTGTTATCTTGATATGCGCTTTATCGTCATTGGCTCAAGATACCACCGTAAAGGGAAGAGTGGTAGATACCAATTCTAGCGAAGTTATTCCGGATGTGGATGTAAGAATCCGAGGTGTTAATTTTAGTGATGTCACAGATGAATTGGGCCTATTCAATTTTACAAGTACACGTCTTCCCCAGGGAGGACAAGTCCTGCTAGTTAGCAAATCTGGGTATATCGCTCAACGGATTGCCATTACCATTCAAAGCGGAAAAGCCATTGATCTAAACCCAATACTTTTGGAAATAGATTTAACAGCGGTTGAAGCACAGATTGGGATAATTAGTCTTTCAGATAATGAACTGGATCAAGACGAAGGCACTTCCTTTAATATCTCAGGTTTATTACAAGCATCCAATGATGCTTTCTTGAATGCCGCGGCCTTCGATTTTAGCGCTACATTTTTTAGACCAAGAGGCTTAGATAATGCGAATGGTAAAGTACTTATCAACGGACTGGAAATGAACAAACAATTCACAGGTCGCCCGCAATGGGGTAACTGGGGTGGAATTAATGACGTTCAAAGAAACCGAGAATTTTCGATGGGGCTTAAGGCCAATGATTACACCTTCGGAGATGTGGCTGGAACAACCAACATGATAATGAGAGCTTCGCAGTACCGCCAAGGTGGTCGTTTATCTTTTGCATCTGCCAATAGAAGTTACCAAGGACGTATGATGGCATCGTATCACAGTGGATTGACTCTGAGTGGTTGGGGGTATTCCGTATTAGCATCCAGACGCTTTGGAGAAGCAGGCTACCAAGATGGAACTTTATATGATGCAAATTCGTTTTTTGCTTCCGTAGAGAAAAAACTGAATGATGACCATAGTGTAAACGTCACCGCATTTTACACGCCAAATCGAAGGGGCCGTTCTACAGCAATAACGCAAGAAGTGAGAGACTTGAAGGGAATCCGCTATAATCCAAATTGGGGGTATCAAAACGGCGAAATCAGAAACGGAAGAATTCGTGTGATTGCTGAGCCTGTTGTAATGTTGAACCACTTCTGGAACATTTCAGAAAAAACAAGACTAAACACGAACATTGGCTACCAGTTTGGGCATGTTGGAAACACGCGCTTAGACAACGGTGGAAACAGAAACCCTGCTGGGAATTACTATCAAAGGCTGCCGAGTTATCATTTAAGAAACCCATACCCAAGCTCCGTTGATTTTGAAAGAGCCTACAGAGCAGAGCAAGAATTTATTAGTGACGGTCAAATAGACTGGGCTTCGTTCTATGAAGGAAATTCAAATGCTATAGGTGGATTGTCATCCTTCTCAATTCAGGAAGACAGAAATGACGACAGCCAGTTGATGTTTAATAGTATTTTAAACACTTCTATCTCAGAGAATATTTCGTTGACGTCTAATCTGAATTACCGCTCTTTGCAAAGTGAAAACTTTGCTGAATTGAAAGACTTATTAGGCGGTGAAGGATATTTAGATACGGATAGTTTTGGCAAGGGTGGTGATGAATCACAAAGTGATTTACAAAATCCAGATAGAATTGTTTATGTTGGAGATCGTTATAAGTACAATTACGAAGTTGGGGCTTCTGTAGTTTCTGGATTTGCTCAGGCAAGCTTTAAGTATAGCATAATAGATTTCTACGTGGGAGCAAGCGCTTCACAAACGAAATACCAACGTAGAGGTTTATACCAAAACGGATACTTCCCAGAAGAGGGACGTTCGCTTGGTACCGGTGAGGAAATTAATTTTTCAAACTTTGGAGTAAAAGGGGGACTTACCTATAAGATTACAGGGCGTCATTTAATAGATGTTAATGCTGGCTACTTAACAAAAGCACCAAGCATTAGAAACTCTTTTGCCAATGCTAGGCAAAATAATGACATTGTTCTTGGTATAACTGATGAGATAATTCAATCACTAGATGTGAGTTATATCTTTAGATCTCCAATCGTGAAGTCACGTCTTACAGGTTTTTATACAGGCTTTGAAGACCAAACAGATATTGGATTTTTCTTTACGCAGAATGCAATTGCTGGAGATGATGGTAATGCATTCGTACAAGAAATTGTGACGGGTATTGATAAAAGAAACCTAGGAGTTGAACTAGGGTTTGAAGCTCAAGTCTTGCCAACGGTTAAGCTGAAAGCAGCCGCTTCTGTTGGTCAGAATATTTATATGAATAACCCCAGCTTGTACTTAGCAGGAGATGATTTTGATGATGCTAATACACCCGGTGCGCGAGAAGGAAATGATATCTCAAGTCAAGGGATTAGAGCCGTTGCCCTTAAAAACTATCACGTTTCTGGCGGCCCTGAACGCGCCTATCAGGTTGGATTTGAATACCGTGATCCAGAATTCTGGTGGGTTGGGGTAACGGCGAACTATTTCTCGAACGCCTATATTGATGTGAGTAATTTAAGGCGAACTTCAGATTTCTATACAGATTTAGATGGAGCTCCTTTTGTTGAGTACAATGAGGAGACTGCGCGAGAATTATTGAGACAAGAGCAGTTAGATGACTATGTCCTGGTGAATGTCGTAGGAGGAAAGTCTTGGCGAGTTAATGGCTATTATCTTGGTTTCTTCGCCTTAATAAACAATGCGTTGAGTCAAAATTTTGTGACAGGTGGGTTTGAAAATTCTCGTCGGGCTAGTTATAGACAGCAGGTTAAAGATCAGGGGCGAGATACACCCATTTTTGGGAATCGTTATTTCTTCGGAAATGGAACAACCTACTACCTAAATGTTTACGTTAGATTTTAATAAGAAAACGAATATAAATTCCATATTATGAAGACAAATACCATAAATAAAGTATTCATTTTACTGCTCGCTGCAATTCAAGTGGCGTCTTGTGTGCAAGACGATGAATTTGACGCACCATCCATTGAAGTTGAGTCTATAGATATTCCTGCTGCTCAACTATTAACTATTGGTGGCGTTAGAACCCTTTTAGAAACCGAAATTTTAAATACAGGCAATCAAGTGTTGACTTTTAACGGAGACGAAGATGATTCAAACGATCAGTTTATCGTTGGATATGTTATTTCGAATGATGCGGCTGGAAACTTCTTCGAAGAGATTTTAATCCAAGACAACTTTGAAAACCCAACAGCCGGCGTTAAAGTCCTTATAGACGCAAATCCTTTGTCTGTAACCTACCAGATTGGAAGAAAAGTATTTGTGCGCTTAGAGGGCCTCACAGTCGGTTTTGACAGTGGCGTATTGGCGCTTGGTTTACGTGAAGGAAATAGGATTGAACAAATTGGCGAATCTGCGCAATTCGATTTTATGCTTAGAGATGATGAGGTAGAATCAATTGTTCCTTTGTCAGTGAGTATTGCAGATTTTACAGATGCCCTTACAAACGTCTATGTGCGTTTAAGCGATGTGCAATTCAATAGGAATGATGCGTTGGGGGACAACAGAAAAACGTATGCAGCCGAAGCATCAGATGAGTTTGACGGAGAGCGATTATTGGAAAGCTGTACTACAGGGGCTTCTGTGATTTTTAGCACCAGTACTTTTGCCGACTTTAAAGGGCAATTAATTCCCGATAGAAGAGGTAATATGGATGCTATTCTCACGAAGGATTTCTTTGGTGAGACATTTAACATCGTATTAAACGACCCTTCTTCAATTGCTTTTGATAGTCTTGATAGATGTGACCCTGATGAGATTGACTGTGGAATAGCTGATTTTACAGGCCCCAACGAAATATTCACAGATTTTTTCGAAACACAAAGTCAAGGCTCTCCAATTGCTGGAAATGGCTGGACAAATTACAGCGAAGCAGGAACAGAGTCTTGGGAGGCTTACTTTGATGATGGAACGAATGCTTCTTTAGGGATTTCTGCTCGTGTAGGATCTTTTTTGTCTGGGGATGACAGTACAATCAACTGGCTTATAACACCTGAAATTAATTTTGAAGCACAAGAGGGTGAAACACTTAGTTTCAAAACGTCTAGTAGTTTTGCTGATGGGAGTATTTTAGAATTGTTTTTTTCAAGTGATTGGGACGGTACCGAAGGTGGTGTTGCTAGTGCAACGTGGGATTTGCTTCCTGCTGCGTATATTGTGCAGGATGACGATTTCTTTGGAGATTGGTTTAATAGCGGTAATGTTAATCTTTCTTGTATTAATGGAAGTGGCTATATCGCTTGGAAATACGTTGGAAGTGGAGAAGAAGAATCTGATGGAACCTATGAGCTTGACGAAATTCAAGTAAAGTCGAATTAAGTTTGTTTATACGGTGTTAGTATTAGTGCTTATTCGTTATTACCTAAGCTTTCTATCTTCATTTTGGCATGTTCATTATTAGGATAGAGCTCAAGTGACTTTTTATAATTTTCGATTGCTTTTTTGTTATCTCCCAGAGATTCGTAAGTCTCTCCTAAGCTATCATAAGCATTAAATGAATTTGGGAAGTTTTCTGTATTTAGGATAAAGAAAGCTAGTGCTTTGGATTTTTCACTTTCGTTTCTACTTCGTAACATGCTATAACCTATTTGGTTTACAAGATATTCTGGCGGACTAAAATTCCAAGATAGTCGCTGAGAAAGGGATTGGAAATGTTGAGTTAGTTGCTCTTTGCTTTCCACATCGCGATAGGAAATACCATAGCCTTCAAAAATGTTTGAAATTCCATTATAAAAAGCTAATGGTGAAACAGACCCATGGTTTTCATTTTCAAAGTATTCCAATTTTGCAGTAAACTCACCTTCACATTTACTATTCAATGCCTCGTATAACCTTACATGACGATCACGATTTCTGATATTTCTTTTGCCCCAATTTGCAGTGCCTATATAAATGAATCTTTCAAATGATTGCTCAGTCACAGCATCTAATTTTTTGTCCATGGTTTCTGCGTCCCACGTGCCTAAGCTCGGGTCAACGGCAATGAATGCATTGAAAAGAGTCTCTTCTTTCATATAGGCATGTGTAGTTAGCAATCCACCTAAAGAATGTCCAAAAAGGATACGATAAGGTTCTGTTCTATACTTTTGATCCAATTCGTGAATAAGTTCATCTTCCATAAAACTTAGAAAGTTTTCTCCACCACCTGAATTATTCTCTCGTACTGTAACAACTTTGTCCGGTGTGTAGTCTCGTCTTCTATCAACATTTTGAATGCCAATTACAATCATCTCTGGAATTTTCCAGCTTCGGCATAAATCGGAGCTCATATAGTTTGCCATACCAGTTATAGACTTAAAATGTACATTTCCATCAAGTATAATAAGAATAGGATACTTCTTGAAGGATGATTCTGCCTTGTGGTAAGATTCAGGAAGACTAACCCAGTATTCTCTATCTTCATCCAAAATATTGGAATGAAATATATGTTTATTGCCGATTACAATTTGTTCGGAATCTTGTGATTTTACTTGATTAATCCCAATCAGGAAAAAAAATATTACAATTATATTTTTACTCATTCTGTTGATTTTCATTATGATTTCCTACGTTTTTTTGTATATGGTTTGTTGCGAGTTTAAGTGCCTAATTTAACAACTAAAAACCAAATAGAAAATCCGCGATGATTTTCGTAAGTAGGCGAGTACTAGCAATAAATTATATGCTGTGTTAGGCAACGGCTTTTCTGTTTTTTGTTAATTTTTGTTCTAATATTAGGCAAGAATATTTAAGGAATACCGACCATGGATTTAAATCAAGCTTAGGTACTTTCCCTTTTCCTAGGCGTTTTATTTGTGATTCATACCATATTATATTCATTGCTCCATCAATCCCTTTTAATCCTGTCTTTTTAATTTCAGTATTAAAATTTACTCGACTTTCGTTAAATATTTCATTCCCAATATTAGGATACACTGCAAAAGGTCGCGCAATCCCAATAACATCTAATTGATTAGAAGCTATAGCATCTTTCATTACCGAGGTTGTACGAAACCCACCCGTTAACATTAAAGGGGTATTTGTTATTTTTCTAGCTTTCTCAATGTAATCCATGAAATAAACCT